>CALEWF010000113.1 GCA_937925455.1 uncultured Flavobacteriales bacterium
TTACATACGGTAACGGTCAAACGGGTAGAGGGAGGTAAAATGTCCAATAAAATCAATGATATTTCGCTTGGTACCATCCTCGAAGTCATGCCTCCGCAAGGGCGTTTTTTTACAGAAATTAGTGCTTCTAATAAAAAACATTATTTTTTAATTGGCGGTGGTAGTGGTATCACGCCTTTGATGTCCATTATTAAAACCATACTGCATGCCGAACCAAATAGCCGTTGTACCTTGATTTACGGCAATCGTAATTCCGCTTCAATTATTTTTAAAAATGAATTGGATGAGCTGGCGGCTGCACATCCAGCCCGTTTGAATATCATTTACAGTATTGACCAGCCCGAATCCGGATGGAACGGATTAACTGGCATGCTTACAGCCGAAACTATCAAGCAATCAATTACCCAACATCAAGGTCCAATTACAGATAGAGAATATTTTATTTGCGGACCAGCAGGTATGATGGAGCAGGCAAAAAAAGCGGTTGAATTGTTGGGCGTTAATGCAGCCAATATTCATATCGAATATTTTACAGCTCCGGTGAGCGGAGAAGAAAAACCGGTAGAAGTATCGGCTCCGGAACCTGATTTTGAAGGCTCAAAAGTATTTGTAAAATTGGGCGGAAAAGAGTATGAATTATTGATTAAAGACAACACTACCATACTGCATGCCGGTATAAAAGCCGGTATTGACCCACCATTTTCTTGCGAAGCCGGAATTTGCAGTACCTGCATGGCCAAGGTCATTGAAGGCACCGTGAAAATGGATGAGAACAATATTCTTACCGATGAAGAAGTGAAAAAAGGGTATGTATTAACCTGTCAGGCACACCCTACCAGCAAGATTGTGGTGTTAGAATATTACGATTGATAAATCCGAATTACTTTTTTTGAATATTTAGGCTGCTTTGTGCGGCTGTTCGTTACAAGTCCTCGGGGCTCACCCACACAGTGCATCGGGGCAGCGGTGTCTTCGTGCCCTCAGCCCCGCTACCCCGTGCACTGTGGGCTTCGCCCCTGCGGGCTTTCCACTTCCATCCGCAGCAGGTTGGGGCAGCGGATCAATCCGCACCTGCGAGGCGGAGAAACACGCTGCCCCACCGCTCTATGACACTTAATGTATTCTAAGTGAAAATTTTGGGTTTTAGTGCATAAATCAGGTTAAAAATGTAGTAGAAATTAAAAGCTACAAAAAAAGGCGAGTATGATTTCGCCCTTTTTTTTGATGTTAGTATGAAGTAAAACGTTATTTTAATTCAAATGCTTTTTTTACAGCCTGCACGTAGTCTAATTTTTCCCAGGGGAATAATTCTACTTTCACTTTTTTCTCATTCTCTTTACCCTTATTAAAAATTTTGGTTACCGTTTGTGGTTGCCGACCCATGTGGCCATAAGCAGCAGTTTCTAAATAAATGGGGCTGCGCAGATTGAATCGTTGCTCAATGGCATACGGACGCATGTCAAAAATTTTTTCCAGTTTTTTTGCAATCTCTCCATCGCTCATTTTTACTTTGGCAGTTCCGTAGGTATCTACAAACAAACCTACCGGCTTGGCTACGCCAATGGCATAAGCCACTTGTACTAATGCTTGGTCGCATACACCAGCAGCAACCAGATTTTTTGCAATATGACGTGTAGCGTAAGCAGCACTTCGGTCCACTTTAGACGGGTCTTTTCCGCTGAATGCTCCGCCACCGTGTGCTCCTTTACCACCGTAGGTATCTACAATAATTTTTCTTCCGGTCAGTCCAGTATCACCATGTGGCCCGCCGATAACAAATTTTCCGGTAGGGTTTACGTGATAAATTATTTTGTCGTTGAATAATTTTTGAATTCTGGCAGGAAGTTGTTTTTTAACGCGGGGAATGAGTATTTCTTTAACGTCTTTTTTTATCTTTTCCTGCATTTTCTTTTCTGTGTCAAATTCATCGTGCTGGGTTGAAACCACAATGGTATCAATACGCAGCGGATTGTGATCGTCGTCGTATTCAATGGTAACCTGTGATTTTGAGTCAGGACGCAAGTAGGTCATTACTTTTCCTTCGCGTCTTATGGCAGCCAATTCACGAAGCAGAGTATGAGCAATTTCCAGAGCAAGCGGCATGTAATTATCGGTTTCGCGGGTTGCGTACCCAAACATCATACCTTGGTCGCCAGCGCCTTGAGCATTGGCACGCTCTTCAAAACTTTGTTTTTTTACTTTGCGATCTACCCCTTGGTTAATATCGGGCGACTGTTCGTGAATGGCTGAAAGAATTCCGCAAGAATTTGCTTCAAACATATATTCACTGCGGGTATATCCAATTTTTCGAATTACTTCCCGAGCAATATCTTGTACATCTAAATAGGCTTTCGATTTTACTTCACCGGCCAATATAACTTGTCCGGTAGTAACCAGTGTTTCGCAGGCAACTTTTGAATCGGGGTCATAAGCCAAAAAATGATCAATCAAGGCATCTGAAATCTGATCGGCAATTTTATCCGGATGTCCTTCGGATACAGATTCTGAAGTGAATAAATATGGCATCTTGTTTAGTTATTTAAAGTGAAGCAAACCTACATAAAAAATTTAAAATCTATAATTCTGATTATTTAGTTATTTCAATAACTATCGTTGTTGTTTTTGAATTACAAATGTAGCTTGTTGTATATTTTGAAAATCCATCATATAAATTATGGGGGTGTTACTTCTTCTTCTGGGTAACCTGCTGGAATACTTCTTCTAGCGAAGTTTCATGTTTTTTAAGGGTAAGCACCGTTATTTGATTGGTTACTGCCCACTGAAACAGGGCTGCACGAATATCATGACCTTTTTCTGATTCAATCAACCAAAGATAGCCTGTTTGTTTTTTTACAGCAGTAACTCCGGGAATATTCATCAGCAAGTTTTCGTTCACCGCACCGTCTAATTCAACTTCCACATATTCTTTATTGATATTTGCAGCTTGCTGAATGGATGTAATAGTTTGATTGGCTTCTATTTTACCACGATTGATGATAATCACCTGTTCACACATGGCTTCTACTTCTTGCATGATGTGTGTGCTTAGCATCACGGTTTTTTCTTTGCCTAATTCTTTGATAAGATTGCGTATATCTACCAATTGGTTGGGGTCTAATCCACTGGTAGGTTCGTCTAAAATCAGCACTTTAGGGTCATGGATTAAGGCCTGAGCTAAGCCTACCCGCTGTTTGTAGCCTTTAGAAAGCATGCGAATCTTTTTTTTCTGCTCTAATCCCAGTCCGGTCATTTCAATCATTCTTGTCACCAGTGCGTTTACATTACTGTGTATGCCATGCATGCCTGCTACAAAGTGTAAGTATTCTTTTACATACATGTCGCCATACAGTGGATTGCTTTCTGGTAGATATCCCACGCTGCGTTTTACTTCCATGGGCTGGGTAAGAATATCATATCCGCAAACTTTGGCAGAACCGGTAGTAGGCGGAATAAATCCTGTTAGAATTTTCATCATGGTTGATTTACCGGCTCCGTTAGGCCCCAAAAATCCTACAATTTGTCCTGTGCGAATTTTAAAAGATACATTATCAAGTGCTTTTTGAGCTCCGTAGAGTTTGGTAATGTTTTTTACTTCTATTGACATAGAGTATCGTGCATGATGAACTACGAAGGTATAAAAATTCTATCTTTGAGGAAGTGTTGAAAGTACACTGGTTACAGTATGAATGAAATACCACAAGTCCCTTTGGCCGAACGTATGAGGCCCAAAAAACTGAATGATTTTGTTGGCCAGCGGCATTTGGTGGGTACACAAGGAGCAATTAGTAAACTAGTACAATCCGGAGTATTGCCATCCATGATCTTTTGGGGACCACCGGGAGTTGGAAAAACCACCTTAGCGCAGATTTTAGCCGATGAGCTTGGTCGCGAAATGTTTAAACTCAATGCCATTAGTTCAGGCGTAAAAGATATTCGAGAAATAATTGATAAAGCCGAACGTAGTGCTTTTATGGGGCAGTTTAAAAAGCCCATAGTGTTTATTGATGAAATCCATCGGTTCAATAAATCACAGCAGGATTCGCTTTTGGGAGCTGTTGAAAAAGGTACTATTTGCCTGATTGGTGCTACTACTGAAAATCCTTCGTTTGAGGTGATTTCCGCTTTGCTTTCCCGTTGCCAGACCTTTATTTTAGAATCCTTATCAAAGGAAGATCTTTTGCAGGTAATGCAACGTGCCTTGCAAGCCGATGAATGGTTGCGTGCACGTAATGTAGAATTAACAGAAACAGATGCCCTGCTGGCGATGAGTGGGGGAGATGCTCGTAAATTGCTTAATTATTTGGAAATAGTAGTGAGTTCATTTTCAATTTCTGAAAAGCCGATAATTACCAACGAGCGGGTCATGGAAGTTTTGCAGCAAGCTGTACCGATGTATGATAAAAATGGCGAGTTGCATTATGATATTATATCGGCGTTTATCAAGTCATTGCGGGGTAGTGACCCACAGGCGGCTGTGTATTGGTTAGCCCGTATGTTGGAAGGGGGAGAAGACCCCAAATTCATAGCACGTCGCATGATGATTTTAGCATCGGAAGACATTGGTAATGCCAATCCCAATGCATTATTGCTTGCTACGGCATGTTTTCAGGCTATTGATGTCATCGGCATGCCAGAGGCGCGAATTATTCTTAGCCAAACGGCTATTTATTTGGCTTCTTCTGCTAAAAGCAATGCTTCGTATGTGGCCATAAATAAGGCTATAGAAACAGTAAAACAAACCGGAAACTTAGCAGTACCTCTGCATTTGCGAAACGCTCCTACTAAATTATTGAAAGAATTAAATTATGGTGCCGGATATAAGTATGCCAATGATTTTCCGGGCAATTTTGTAGAA
>CALEWF010000114.1 GCA_937925455.1 uncultured Flavobacteriales bacterium
GCTGTTCGTTTCAAGTCCTCGTGGCTCAGCCCCACAGGGCATCGGGGTAGCGGTGTCTTCGTGCCCTCAGCCCCGCTACCCCGTGCCCTGTGGGCTTCGCCCCTGCGGGCTTTCCACTGCCATCCGCAGCAGATGAGGTAACGTATGAATCCGCACCTACGAGACGGAGCCCCCCCCAGTAAAACAGCATGATAAAAAAATTCGTTAGAATTTTTGGAATGACAAAGGAACATCCAGTCCCTTTGTCATTTAAACTAAATTTTAATTCACAGATTACTTAGCAAAACTCATTATATACCTGACGAAGATGCTCTGCTAACACATCATCAGGCGTTCCTTCTATTTGATAACGTTCAATAAAATGAACCAACCGACCATTTTTAAACAAAGCAATCGAAGGGGATGAAGGCGGGTAAGGCACAAAATGTTGCCTTGCTTGTGCTACGGCTTCGGTATCTACCCCGGCAAAAACGGTGGTAAGTAATTCGGGCTTTTTTTCATTATTTAATGATTTAATAACGCCAGGACGGGCTCCCCGAGCAGCACAGCCACAAACAGAATTTACCACCATTAAAATAGTTTTATCTTTATGCTGAAGTACTTCTTCAACTTCTTGTGCCGTTTCAAGCGAACGGAAACCACGGCTGGTTAGTTCTTCACGACATGGATTAACAATTTCATGCGGATACATAAATAATTTTTTTACAAAGCTATAAAAAATATGACTTTTGGGAATTGTATTGGTAAGGAATAAGTTTAATTAACACATTTGTCTAATCACCCCATTAAATAAGCCAAGCTAACTATCTTGATTTTTTGAAAATAAACAACAAAGTATTGAGCGATATTTATTAGCTTTGCATGCATATTTTATACAATACATTAATAATTTGATTAATAATTATTTAAATAATATTTCACCTTGGCCCTATTTGACTTTTTAACACAAGAAATTGCAATTGATTTGGGAACTGCCAATACCTTGATTATCCACAACGACAAAGTAGTAGTGGACGAGCCTTCGATTGTGGCAGTTGATCGAAAAAGCGGTAAAGTGATTGCCATAGGTAAGGATGCGTTAATGATGCACGGTAAAACGCATTCTAACATTGAAACCATTCGCCCACTGAAAGACGGTGTAATTGCTGACTTTCATGTAGCAGAAGAGATGATTCGTGGGATGATAAAAAAAATCCTACCGAAGCGAAGCTTGATTAAACCTTCGCTAAAGATGGTAATATGTATTCCTTCTGGTATTACAGAAGTAGAAAAACGTGCCGTAATAGATTCTGCTGAACATTCCGGAGGAAAAGAAGTATATCTGATTCACGAGCCTATGGCTGCCGCCATAGGTATTGGTATTGATGTGGAAGAACCTCAGGGTAGTATGATTATTGACATTGGTGGAGGAACTTCTGAAATTGCGGTAATTGCATTAGGTGGTATCGTTTGTGACAAATCAATTCGAGTAGCCGGCGACGACCTTACTCATGATATTGAGGATTATATGCGTCGCCAGCACAACATTACCATTGGGGAACGTACCGCAGAACGTATTAAAATTGAAGTAGGATCAGCGTTGCAGGAACTAGATAACCCTCCGCCAGATTTTGCAGTTCATGGAAGAGATCTGATGACAGGTATCCCAAAAGAAATTAAGGTTTCGTATCAGGAAATTGCTTATGCCCTCGATAAAACATTGACTAAAATTGAAGCCGCTATATTAAGTGCGCTGGAAATGACGCCGCCTGAACTTGCTGCCGATATTTACCGAACCGGTATTTACCTAGCCGGTGGTGGTGCATTACTTCGCGGATTAGACAAACGGGTGAGCATGAAAACCAAGTTACCGGTTCATGTAGCCGAAGACCCACTACGGGCGGTAGCTCGTGGAACTGGTATAGCACTTAAAAACATTGACAAGTTTCAGTTTCTTATCAAATAATTGCGCTGACAGCCATCCATGCAAAACCTCCTCAAATTACTTAGCAAGTTTGGTTTTGTTTTGCTGTTTATTTTACTGGAAGCCGTTGCTTTTTTTTTGATTTTACGAAGAAGTAATTATCATCTGGTGGTTTTTACAGAAGGTACTTCAGAAATCACCGGTAATTTTTTCATGCTTTATTCCAACACACGTGATTACTTCAAACTTCGGGCAGAAAATGAATTACTGGCAGAAGAAAATGCCCGGCTTAGAGCAGAAGTTCAGTATAGCAAAAGCAGATTTTATACAACAAAAGCAGAAGGATTAAATCCTATTCAAGCTTACAAATACATTCCTTGTAAAGTAATCAATAATTCCACACGCTACGCCCGAAACTTTTTTACCATTGATGCCGGCAAAATACACGGAATAAAACCAGACATGGGCGTTATCTCTCCCAATGGTATTGCTGGAGTTGTTCGTCAAGTATCAAACCGTTTTGCAGTATGTATTTCGGTTTTAAATACATCGTTTGCAGTTTCAGTTCAGCTTAGAAAATCGAAAGATTACGGTTCATTGGAATGGGATGGTGTTTCCCCTTTTTACTCAACAGTAAAGTATATTCCTACGCATGTAGAGATTGAACCTGGAGACACATTAGAAACATCGGCTTATTCTTCCATATTTCCAGAAGGAATAGATGTTGGAGTAATTGAAAGTTTTACTATTAATCCAGATGATGGATATTACATCATCAAGGTTCGACTAACCACTCATTTTACTGCATTAAGACAGGTATATGCCGTTGATTACCTTTTCAGAAAAGAACAAGACGCTATTGAAGACAGCATAAAAAATGAACGCCAATGAATCAACTATTTTTTAAAAACATCTTGATTTTTTCGGCGTTAGCCATTGGTGATATCGTGTTTGTTAATCGGCTTTCATTGGGAACTTTCATTGCACCCTACATTTATCATTTTTTTATTCTGCAGCTACCTGTTCGCACCTCCCGCTATACTGTAATAATGCTTGGATTTTTAACAGGATTATTTTATGATTTGATATATAATACCGGCGGTGCACATGCCGCAGCTGCCTGTTTTATAGCCATGCTTCGCATTATAGTTCTTCCGGCATTTATTTCGGTAGAAGATAAAGACAATAATATTTCACCAGGTATCTATACTCTAGGGCAAGGTAGTTTTTTATTCTATGCCTTCATCCTTACACTTGTACATCATATCATATTCTTTAATCTTGAAATTTTTAAAATATCTTCCATTCCTTTAACTTTGCTAAAAGCATCGTTGAGCAGCATTTTTTCAGTATTGCTGATTTATCTACTCTCCTTGCTATTCTATCGGAAGAAGCGCAAATAAGATATGAATCAGGATTCGGCTATTAAGTATATTTACTATTCTATATTTGGTTTTGTAGCCTTGGCCTTTATCATCAAATTATTTTTGCTTCAGATACCCGATAATGCTTACAAGCAGTTTGCAAACATGTATGCCATTCGCAGGGTAGTTAAATATCCGGCACGTGGTAACATTCTTGATAGAAAGGGCAACCTGATGGTTTCTAATGAATATGCTTACGATTTATTGATGATTCCAGCAGAAGCCAAACCCATTGATACCTTGGAATTATGCCGATTGGTGGATATTGAAAAAAGTGAATTCATTAAAATCACATCACAAGTATGGGCTCGCATCAAAGAACGAAAGATGAGCAAAACCCAAGCAGTGCCCATTGCTAAAGATTTATCAAAAGAATATTTCTCTACCATACAGGAAAAAATGTATAAGTTTCCGGGATACTTTCTTGATAAAAAACCTTTACGTAAATATCCCAAACCCATTGCAGCTCACATTCTTGGATATGTAGGAGAAGTGGATACCACCATAACCAACAAAAACCCTTACTACCAGCCGGGAGATTATATTGGAATTAGTGGGATAGAAAAAGCGTACGAAGAAGCCTTGCGTGGAAGAAAAGGTGTAAAAAAAGTTTTTGTTGATGTTCATAACAACGAGAAAGGAAGTTTTATGAACGGCATGTATGATACCGCTTCGGTACAAGGAGAAAACCTTACCACTACCCTGGATATGGAGTTGCAGGAATATGGTGAAATACTCATGAGGAACAAGAAAGGAGCCATTGTAGCCATTGAACCGAAAACCGGTGAAGTGCTGGCAATGATCTCCTCCCCTACTTACGATCCCAATCAAATGGTAGGTCGAAATAAACGTAAATTCTATCCAGGCTTATTGTTGGATAAAACCAAACCTCTATACAACAGAGCCATCATGGATGGCTATCCGCCCGGCTCCACATTTAAAGTGATGGAAGCTTTGATAGGACAGCAGGAAGGTGTTTTATTTCCAAATACCGTACATCCTTGCGGAGGCGGTTACAGAATTAGTGCAACCCATCGGGTAGGTTGCCATGCTCACCCAAATGCAGATTTGCGATATTCCATTCAAACTTCTTGTAATGCTTACTATTGCGCAGTATTCAACTCTATTGTAAAAAAATATAAAACTGCAAGGGAAGGATACAACGTGTGGCGTAACTATGTTTTAAAATTTGGTTTTGGACAGAACTTTCCAGATTCAGATATCCCAAATATTAAAAAAGGTAACGTACCTACCTCTGATTTTTATGATAAACGTTATGGTAAAGGAGGCTGGCGTGCCCTAACTATAATTTCATTAGGTATTGGACAGGGAGAATTACAAGCCAATGCGTTACAAATAGCCAATTTGGCTTGTATTGTGGCTAACAGAGGTTATTATATTACACCGCATGTTGGAAAAAAAATAGGAGACAGAGATCTTGCTGCCGAAGGACATTTTCAAAAACATGAAACCGGAATAGATGACAAATATTTTGATATTGTAATTGAAGGAATGTATGGTGCAGTAAATGTGCCAGGGGGAACAGCCTTGGTAGGGAAACTAAATCACATTGTTATTTGCGGAAAAACTGGGACAGCACAAAATCCACACGGTAAAGACCACTCAGTATTTATGGCCTATGCCCCCCGAGAAAACCCGCAGATTGCAATTGGAATATTGGTTGAAAATGCTGGCTTTGGAGCTACCTGGGCAGCCCCCATTGCCAGCCTCATGATAGAAAAATACCTTACCGATACAATAACACGTCCAGCATTGGAAAAACGCATGATGGAAGGAAACCTGATAACACAATGAGTAGTAGAAATCAAAGCATAATAGGCAATTTAGACGGGTGGTTGATGGCCGGTTATTTGTTTTTGGTGTTTTTTGGATGGATAAATATTTACTCTTCTTCATACAGTGAAGAACATTCCTCGATTTTCGATTTTTCTGCTGAACAAGGAAAACAATTCATTTGGATTTGCATTAGCCTGGGTCTGGGATTTTTTCTATTTTTATTTGATACAAAATTTTTTCAAGCCTTTAGTTTTTTCATTTATGGTGCTGTATTGGTTTCACTTGTGTTAGTTTTGATTTTTGGCCAAACTGTGGCTGGCAACAAATCATGGTTTGTTATTACCTCTTCTATTAAAATACAGCCCAGTGAATTTGCAAAGTTCGCTACTGCTTTAGTACTAGCAAGGATCATGGGGGATAATAAGTTTTCTTTTACTCCCGGAATATCTTCCGGAAATCAGTTTAAATTTTTGGGAATACCCTTTCATATTACCAAAGATGGAATGCTGGCCATTATTCTAGTCCTAATTCCGGCCGCTCTTATATTGATGGAAAATGATACCGGTACCACACTAGTTTTTCTATCATTTTTTCTTGCCTTTTTTCGGTTTGGACTAAATTGGATTTTTTTCATTACTGGGGTTATAAGCATCATTGTTTTTTTTACATCCATTTTATATCCCGTTGGTTTTGTATTAGCAATCTTGGCCCTTCTTGGGCTCATTGCATTTGGTTCTATGCGCAATTTGATAGGAGGATGGAAGATTATTGTTCTGCTACTGCTATTTTTTACGGGGCTAACTTTGGCGGTTAAGCCAATATACAATCATGTACTCAAAGAGCATCACCGCAAGCGAATTATGGTATTGTTGGGGCAAGAAAAAGACATGAAAGGTAGCGGATGGAATGTAAATAATTCAAAAATGGCTATTGGATCCGGGGGAGTTTTAGGAAAAGGATTTTTAAAAGGCTCACTAACTAAATTAAAATATGTACCCAAACAGCATACTGATTTTATTTTTTCAACTGTAGGTGAAGAATGGGGATTTGTAGGCAGCACTGTCCTTATACTTATTTATTTGTTTTTTATCATGCGACTGGTGGCGGCTGCCGAACGTCAACGTTCTATGTTTAACAAAGTATATGGATACATGGTAGCCTGTATCATGTTTTTTCACTTCTTTATGAATATAGGCACGGCCGTAGGACTTGCTCCAGCGGTGGGCATTCCATTACCTTTGGTAAGTTATGGTGGCTCTTCACTCATGGGTTTTACTTTGCTAATCTGGGTATTTTTGAAATTAGATTCGCAAAATCTTCAGATTTTACGATAAGCTAACCTCTGAATTTAAAAATTACACCGGTTACTAAAGCAAAATTAAATTTCCTGATTGTAGTTG
The DNA here is from genome assembly GCA_937925455.1 of uncultured Flavobacteriales bacterium. GTDB lineage: Bacteria > Bacteroidota > Bacteroidia > CAIKAF01 > CAIKAF01 > BA4. The sequence continues at coordinate 6,525 of CALEWF010000114.1, forward strand.
GTGGACGAGAATCAAACATAAAATTAAAATCTACTTTAAAGTCTAATCGTTTTATAACACGAAATTTCACATTATAAACCCCTGATATTCGAAAGTCTTCCCAATCTTTTAGTAAAGGCTGATAATAAGTAGTAGCAGTAAATGAAAATGGCCCGGGAGGATCCAATGTCCAGGATACATAAGTACTCATTCGGCTATCTACATGTATGGTATCATCAGATTTTACATCTTCATATTCGAGCATATACATAGGACCTAAGTACATTTTAAAAATTTCATTACTCCCTGTTAATTTAAATCTTGGCCCAAAACCTAACAAAAATCTAAATCGAACACTTAACAGTTCATTGTATTGAATTTGACTAAATGCTTCGAGACGCAGCCAATCGTTTATTTTTCGGTTATAGCGTAAATGCAGCATTCCATCGTTAAAAAACCGCTGCTGTTCGCCCACTGCAAAACGCCAATCTCCTACCAGTAGTACTAAATCATTTTCCCATTTATATTGCACCTGTGCTTTGGTATTTAAACTGGCTAAAAATGTATTATTTTGGTTCATGCTGAAATTTCCTTCCAGTTGACCATCAAAGCCTGTAGTATCACTATTGATTCGCTTCCCTTCAATATTTACAATTTGTGCAACATCAGTTTGCACAAAAACAATTAAACATATAAACAGAAATATAATTTTAGTCATCCAGGCAAATGTTTCCCTACTACTTCCATCACAGTTCTAAAAGCTACAAACTTATCTTTATATCGTTCAGCATGTTCCTTTTGAAGTTTTTCAGCATACTTTTCCTGATATTCTTCCAGCTTTTGCATGTTTTCCAGCGTATATTGAATAGAAAACGTAATACCCGTTTCATCATCTACCATGAGACGAGATATTCTTCCTTCCAAAAAACAGCCGGTAGCCAATACATCCGGAATGTGCACCGAATTCATCCATGCCAGCCACTCTTTTTCTATATCATGATCAACTTGTATGGTAACATTGTAAACAATCATGACTCAAAAGTAGCGAAAGGATTATTTTTAAAAACAAAAAAACAACGAACCAAATTCTAAAATTCAGGTTATCTTTAACATGAATTCATTAACTATGTCAGAAGAATTGTTTGATAAAGATAAAGTGGTTGAACAAGCCGGCTTGCTTCCGTATGCACACCATGTGGGAAGCGCTGTGATAAAACCCGATAAGCAAAGTGTAATCAAGGGGAAAGCCTTGGCAGCTATGGAAGAACAAACCGAAATGCAAATTGCACAAATAAAAAAACAAATAGATTTATTGGCTGAACAAGTTCGTGAAATTATCCAGCGAAAAGAGTTATCCTATAAAATTTATAATGCTTCCATGGGATTTACACCCTTAATTGGGCATACCTACTACCTTTATCAACGAAAAGACGAAAGTTATGTACTCTCTATGATCTCCCCGGATGAGTGGGGATCTAAAATTCCGTTTCATTCATTTGAAGGAAAAGTGAAGCTATTATCCGATCATACATGGAGTATTGAAAAGTAACCAATAATTATCCTTTAAATTCATTTTCCCAAAAAGAAAGCGTACTATCTGCCTTTTTACCAATCAATTGTTCCATTGGCTGCTTGTCGGCAATGTTATCTTTAAAAAGTAACTGAAATTGGTCATAATTGATAAGCCCAGGAAACCAAACAGAAATGAAGTTTTTTGTTACGCTGGCTACTAAATTTTTGGGGATTTCGATGGTAGTAATTTTTTGATTTCTCGCCCTTGCAGCCAGTTCCATTAACCAACCAAAAGAAATTTCCTCTGCCCCAACCACATTCCATACTTTTTGTTGGGGCGACTGATTACATAATGCAATCACTACTTTTTCCAAATCAGCAGGCATCACCGGTTGGATACGAGTTTTGGAAAAGTCGGTAGGTAAAAGTGCGAGATTAAATAAATAACGACTACTGAGTTCAAGCAAGGTTTTAAACTTTTGAACCAACAAAGCATTGGGTGTACAAACAATAGAAGGCCTTAAAATATAGGCATTTTGTTGCTTTATCAAAATCTGGTCGCCTTCACCTTTGGTTTTCAAAAAAGCTATAGGGTGGTTTGGATCGGCACCCAATGCAGAAATATGAATGATTTTGGGGTTACCAATAAGCTGCCTGTTTTCTATAATGGTGTGCATTAACCCAATGTGCACCTGTTGAAAGGCTGCATCTTTTGATTCCTGAATTATCCCCGCACTATTAATTAAAATATCTATCTTCCCCAATTTGCTCCAATCATCTGTAGCTGGGTCAAATACAGTATATCCCTGCTGAACAAGAGGAGTTTTTCTGCTTAATGGAATAATCAGATCATTAGGATAATTCTCCTTTAGTGCTTGAGTAATAGCCCGACCAAGCTGCCCTGATGCACCGATTATAGCAATTTTTCTCATACAAGCTGCAAAGAAAACAAAGGATTACAAAAGGAGTTTCAATCAGTATAAAAAAAACAGCAGGTAAATTACCTGCTGCTTTCGCTCACCGGGAGGTGAGCTTTACCCTAACCTAAACCTTAATGAAAAGAGTTAAAAGAACGACTGTTTAGTAAACACAAAATAACTCCAAAAGTTGATTTACTTAAAATACTTGTTTACAAGACAATCACAATTGTATAACTCATTGAAATCTTTTATGTATATTTTAGTTTTTTGTATATTTCTTTTTATCATTATTTTACATTTTAATTACAATTTATTTTATCTTAAAGTTTGCCATAAATTAATCTCTTGTTTTTAACAGATTTTTTACATTTTATCAAATCCGAAATTGTTATTAGAATACTGATATCAGGCTGCTTAAAGCGGCTGTCCGTTCCAAGTCCTCGGGGCTCAGCCACACATTGCATCGGGGTAGCGGTGTCTTCGTGCCCTCAGCCCCGCTACCCCGTGCCCTGTGGGCTTCGCCTCTGCGGGCTTTCCACTCCCATCCGCAGCAGTTCGCCCTTTGGGTTGGATAATTTGGAAATGAATCAATTTGGAAGATGAGATGATGCATTGTATTCACAATTGATAA
>CALEWF010000115.1 GCA_937925455.1 uncultured Flavobacteriales bacterium
CAGCCCCGCTACCCCGTGCCCTGTGGGCTTCGCCCCTGCGGGCTTTCCACTTCCATCCGCAGCAGAAGGGGCAGCGGGTGAATCCGCCCCTAAAAGGCGTAGAAACACGCGGCAGCCCTCCTATAAAACATTAGAATTAAAAATTCTAATCACAATTTGGATTTATTCAAATCTAACCTTAGAAAGCGTAAAGCAAAATGTAATGTTAAAAACACAGCTATTGTTTTTTCTCACCATCTCTTTTTAATAAAACTTTTCCTCTGTAGCGATGAAGCAGCCCAAATACATCCCATACATCAAATGCATATACATAGATATCAGGGGGTACCTTGGGTCCGTTGTTCATATGGCGTCCGTTCCAAGCTTCTAATGGGTCTTCTGTAAAAAAAATTACTTTACCCCACCGGTCATAGATTCTAAATTCAAGCCTCCCAATACCAATACCATACCCACGAAATGTTTCATTAAGCCCATCATCGTTAATGGTAAATGTATTAGGTATGAAAAATGTGAATTCTGGAGTCACAATTACTTGATGGATTGCCGTATCAGGACAACCAAATTCGTTAATAACAATTTGCATTACGGTATAAATTCCCGCTTCGTTGTATTCATAAGGGGTGGTACACGCATCCGTACTGTCGCCATTCCCAAAATACAACCAACAAGATACTCCATCTGATGATTCATCAAAAAACTGAAAGAATGGGTAAAAGATACTTTGCTCTTCAGGTTGTACATGAAATCCGGCTTGTGGTACCGGGTAAACATGCAGATAATTTGGCCAATTATAATTGAAAGTATCTTGGCATCCAGTTGTAGCATAAGCAAGTAATGAAATACTATAGACTCCTGTATTATATGTAACTGTTGGACTGGCAACATTTGAGGAAGTTCCATTCCCTAAATCCCATTGATATACCATTTGATTGTATGCCTCGTCAACCACTACCCCAAATGATGTTGTAAATGGTTCACAACCAAAATCAGGTATATTTACTGTAATAGAAGGGTGTCCATATATGAGGAGATTTTTAGTTATTGAGTCTTTGCAAAATAAGTCTTCAGCTTTAAATGTTACTGGATGAAATCCCGGAGAATTAAAGCTAACACTTGCATTCGATTGGTTCGAGCCAGACGGGGTTGCATTGAGTCCAAAATTCCATGATAAATTGGCCCCAGAGGTCCAGTTTCCGGTGGCAGTAAGATTAAATAAATTTCCATCGATGCATTGACCGGGAGGTACGGCAAAATCTACATCCAAGTCGGGGCGTAATATAATTGTAACCTTGTCTGTATCTGAACAGAAATATCCGGGATTTAAAATTAGTTCAACTGTAAAGGTTCCGGTGTCACTGTAAGTATAAGTAGGTGAAGGTAAATTTGAAACATCATTTGTTGTATTAGGGTCCCCAAAATTCCATAAATAACTTAGATTTCCAATAGAACTGCTGCCAACGTTGGAGAAGTTTACGGTAAACTCTCCACAACTTAAAAATAAGTTTTCTGCCAGTGGATTTAATGATTGAGGCAATAAGATTTCAGCATTTACATTTACTGAACAATTTACTACATTAAATTGAAAATCTCTACGATGTGTTCCAATCAACACGCCGTTGCGATATTCTTTAACACACACTCCTACAACGTATTGACCTAATTGTGTGGGCGATACATTTAATACACCAGTTTGAGGATTAATGCTAATGGGTGGATTGCTGGCAATTGGATTAATTATGCTGTATGGATTTTGAAAAATTATTTCATCAAATGGTGGTGGGGAGGTGGGAATAGGCATTGGATCAGAGGGCGACCCGCCGGCATACGTAGCGCAAAGTTCATAAACTAATGAATCACCATCTGGGTCGGTGGCTGAATGATCAAACACTAAATTATCGCCAATACACAAGGCAATTGGAGGAAAATTATTAAACCTTGGACTATTATTACACACATTAGGCCCCGATGGGGGAATAGTTTCTGTATAGGTAGCACCGGTTGATTGCGGGCTTACTAAATTTACAATGGTATTATTTCTGCAGCAACGTTGGTATGCCAACACATAGCCACTGGATGAAGCCGGCAATGTTACGATGGTGGTATAAACAGCCTCTTCCACGCAAACCGTTGCTGGTGCCTGAAAACAAGGGTTACCTGCAATAAAAGGAACATTGGCTGAGCCCGGAAATGAAATTGAAATATTTTGTACAAAACCACCATTACCATTCCAAACTGTAATATTGGCAGGATTATCAAAGGGTGCTTGGCCATTAAGACAATCGCGGTAAACCTTTAGCGTAATTTTGTATTGATTATTGCCTAAGCAATCATAATATAATTCTCCTCCAATGATATGGGTACCTCTTAACAAACTGTTATTGAATAAAATCAGTATAAAAGGTAACAGCCTTTTCATTAACGTATCAGGGTTACACGTCCTATGTAACGGTATTTATATCCTGGAGGTGTTTCTATATCTACACGATAATTATACACTCCAATAGGTTGTTTTCTATGAAATTCATCATAACCTGTCCAACCTCGATTTATATCATCGGTACGATATATTTCTCTGCCCCAGCGATCGAAAATAAACATATTAAAAGAAATAAAACCTTGACCATATCCGGTAAACACTTCGTTTTTACCATCTAAATTGGGTGTGAACGCATTGGGTATGAAAAAAACAAATGGCGGATATGAATAAAAGGGCTGTATGGTTGTATCACTGCAGCCATATTCGTTTGTTACCACAAGCATTACATTGTACCAACCAGTATCTGCAAATTCATGTATCGGATTTTGTTCTGTTGAGATTCCCCCATCGCCAAAACTCCAAAACCAGCTTACAATATCTCCTACTGATTGGTCTTTAAATTGTGCAGTATTATTTTCTACGTAATAATAATCAAATGCTGCTTCTGGTGCACGAACCAATACAAGCGACGATGCGCTTAACGTATTTCCACAACTATCTTCAACCAAAACTGAAAACAAAGTAGTTTGCTGCGGATATACAATGGTAGAATTTGTATTTCCAACATCAATACTCCAACTAAATGTAATATCTCCAATACCTCCGCTTGCTTGAGCATTTAAAAGAACCGGTTGTCCCGGACAAACGGATGTATCTCCGGTAAATGATAATACCAGAGGCGCTGCGTTGGGAACCGTTATTCTAACAGAATCAATATCTTGTTGATTTCCACAGACATCAGTTACAGTTACCACAAAGGTAGTGCTGTTTCTTACAATCACCGGGACGGGATTTCCCACACCCACTCCATTGCTCCAGGTAAATGTAAGTGGAGAAATGCCGCCGGTAGCAGTTGCAGATAGTAAGACAACCTGATTATTACAATTAAAAGAGGTATCTGGCATAGCCGTTACCTGAATGGGATCTACATTTTTTATCGGAATACTTACCTGTGGTTGGGGAACATTAGGACAGGCATTTGGGTCGTTAATTTGAATTGTTAAAAATTCAAGTGGTTCAGAAATTCCATCTAAAATAGCTTGTATAGCAATGGTAGCAGTACTTTGCCCTGCTGGTATTACGATGCTTCCCGGTAAGAATGAATAGTCAACTCCGTTAGTTGCATTTCCAGTAATGTTGTATAGTACGGTTCGGTCGGTACTATTATCACCATTCCATGTAAATGTTACTAAAGCTTGTCCGCATCCTTCATAAAGAGTGTCTGTGTCAACGCCTCCTGTAATTGAATAGGATATTTCACTACCCTCTGAAGAAAAACTTTTAGCTTCCAAAAACACTCCCGAATCATAAAAAGCATCGCCAACATCAGCTATTGCTATTTTTATTGTATAAGTGCTGCAGGGAATTACCGGTGCAAAAGCTGTGAGAACTTTTGTAAATCCATCATATTGTACAGTTTGTCCTGGAAATGGAGATTCATTATCTACAAAATAGTTTGAGTTGGTGAGATGATTTACATTATTAATTGATACAAAAGTATTAGTGTTGGGTAGTATTGCAATGTTTTTATTATTATAATTTCCACCAAACGGATTGGGTCCTGAAATAAAAAATCCAAACACATCATTATATCCAGAGCCTACATATTCTTTGTATTCCTCTGAACCAAATACATATCGAAATAAAACGGTATCACCCTGCGGAATAAAATCAAACTGAAGGGTGGTGGCATTATATGTTGGTTCGTCAATGCCAAATGAGCTGGCATATTGTTCAAGTAAAGCACTACCTCCACTGCCATTATCTATGCCTGCATTTGTGCTATTGTTAGGCCCGGGAGGACCATTGGGAAAAACTAAATTTCCCGTTGTCATTACCACCCCGTTGCTTAATCCAATGTTTGAATTTGTACCATCAAATGTTCCAATGGCGGTATTAGAACCAGTGTACACAATATTTGATACTTGAATACCCCCACCCAATAGTACGTTTTGTACTAAGTCCGTAGCGGTTAAGCCGCCATTGGTAATCAACTGTGCTTGTATATTTTCTTTTGATAAAAGAAAAGTTACAAGAACTGCGATTATTTTAAACGGTTTGATATGTATTGTATTTAAGTTCATTTTAATCATGCTAATATATGAAGATGTCGGATTATTAACAAATTATGAACGTATTAAATCTTTTTCAAACATCGTGCCCGAAATTTGATGCTGTTTCCGCTTTTTTTCAGATACTTGCATTAAATAAGACGATTAAAACAATCAATTTGTTTCTTTGATTATGGAATATTTAGAAAAATACATTCAGGAAAATAAGCAGCGTTTTTTGGATGAGCTGTTTGAACTATTAAGAATTCCTTCCATTAGTGCAGATCCTGCGTATAGTCAAGAAATGATTCGCACCGCTGAATACATAAAAAACCAGCTGCTGGCTGCCGGTGCTGACAATGTTGAAATTTGCGAAACGGGAGGCTATCCTATTGTGTATGGAGAAAAAATAATAGACCCGTCGCTGCCTACGGTTTTAGTATATGGGCATTACGATGTGCAGCCGGCTGTACCCCTCGAACTATGGTCCTCTCCGCCTTTTGAACCCACAATACGAAACGAACGTATCTATGCCCGTGGGGCGTGTGATGACAAAGGGCAAATGTATATGCATGTAAAGGCTTTTGAAGCCATGATGATAAACAATTCGTTGCCCTGTAATGTAAAGTTTATGATTGAGGGGGAGGAAGAGGTAGGCTCTTCTAATTTAGGACCCTTTTGTATAAATAATAAAGAAAAATTAAAAGCCGATGTGGTGCTTATTTCTGATACATCCATGATTGCCAATGATATTCCATCCATAGATGTAGGCCTTCGAGGTTTAAGCTATGTGGAGGTAGAGGTAACCGGGCCTAATCGGGACTTGCATTCTGGAGTATATGGAGGAGCGGTGGCCAACCCCATCAATATTTTAGCAAAAATGATTGCTTCCATGCATGATGAAAACAACCGCATTACAATCCCCGGATTTTATGATGATGTTGTAGAGTTGAGTACCGAAGAAAGAAATGAAATGGCCAAGGCGCCATTTGATTTAGAAGCATATAAAAAAGACTTAGGTATAAATGATGTGTGGGGAGAAACGGGATATACAACCATAGAACGAACCGGCATTCGTCCTACGTTAGATGTGAACGGTATTTGGGGGGGGTACACTGGCGAAGGTTCTAAAACCGTATTGCCTTCCAAGGCGTTTGCAAAAATATCCATGCGTTTGGTACCCAATCAAAGCTCTGAAAAAATTACCAAGCTTTTTGCTGATTATTTTACTTCCATTGCACCACCCTCGGTCAAAGTAGTGGTGAAGCCTCATCATGGCGGTGAGCCGGTTGTTACACCTACTGATTCGATAGAGTTTAGAGCAGCCAGCATGGCCATGGAAAAAACCTTTGGAAAAAAACCTATACCTACCCGTGGCGGTGGAAGCATCCCAATTGTAGCATTATTTGAAAAAGTGTTAGGTGTAAAATCGGTTTTAATGGGGTTTGGTTTAGACATTGATGCGTTACATTCACCCAACGAAAGCTATGGAATTTTCAATTACTTCAAAGGTATTGAAACAATTCCGTACTTCTACAAGTACTATGCTGAGTTAAAAAATAAAGCATCGTGAAGAATTTTTTTCCCAGAATTGTTTTTCTGCTATCGGTGGTTTTTCTTACTTCTTGCAAGTTTTCTATGCCTTCGGTCGGCGGGTTAAGAGGGGTGCAATTTGTTCAGTCTCCTTCTGGTGATATAGGGCTGGAAGCAGAACTTCAAATCAAAAATCCGAATAATTTTGGGTTTAGCATTAAAAAGCCTGTGGTACACGTTGAGTTAAATAAAAAACCATTGGGAGAAGCAAAAGGCTCTAAGAAAATTCGCATAAAAAAGCGTTCAGAAGACTTTCATAAAGTGGTTTTCTATGCTAAATCTTCAGCTTGGCAAAACATATTCCATGATTTACCATCTCTGTTAACCGGCTCTGGTAATATCAGGGTGTACGGCTCTGCTAAGACCTGTGTTTTCTTGTTTTGTAAAAAATTTTCATTTGATCAATCCGAACGTATCAGTAATTCTTCCCGCTTGTTTCCATCCAGGTAATTCCTGTTAACCCCCAATTGTCATTGGAGTATTATTTTAATATTAGGCTGCTTAAGCGGCTGTCCGTTGCAAGTCCTCGGGGCTCAGCCACACAATGCATCGGGGTAGCGGTGTCTTCGTGCCCTCAGCCCCGCTACCCCGTGCCCTGAGGGCTTCGCCCCTGCGGGCTTTCCACTCCCATCCGCAGCAGACGGTGCAGCGGGTGAAACCGCCCCTACGAGTCGCAGAAACACACAGCCCTCCATCTAAATCAGTATTTATTTAAAAATTTTATTGACTATTTTGGGTTATCAGAGTTCCGTATGTTCAGCTTTTATAGATTCTACTAAAAACAAAGATGCTTTTTCTTCAAATGCAATGGGAGATTCTGTAGTAAGGTATTTCACAGTTCCTCCGGTTGTACATAGTGAGGCTATTTCAGTATGACGAGAAAGATAGGTTTTGAGTTTTTCAGCCACTACTGGCCCTTGTGATATGATACGAATGTATGGAGGTACCCGTTTTTTTAATTGAGGCATCAATAATGGATAGTGGGTACACCCTAATATGATGGTATCAATGCGGTGGTCTTTTTGTAATAAACGATTCAGGTTTTTCTTAATAAAATATTCTCCGCCCGGAGTATTATGTTCGTTATTTTCAATTAAGGGGACCCACATAGGGCAGGCTTCCTGGTGAACCATCACATCGGGAAAAAATTTTTCTATTTCTATTCGGTATGAATCAGATTTTACAGTTCCCGGGGTTGCTAATATTCCAACATGTTTAGTTTGAGTATAGCGTCCAATATCTTCGGTAGTAGGCCTGATTACCCCTAAAACACGTTTTTCCTGCGCTATTTGGGGTAAGTCTTTTTGTTGAATGCTTCGCAACGCTTTTGATGATGCTGTATTGCAAGCAATAATAATGAGTGGACAATCTAAAGAAAAGAGTTTTTTAACGGCTTCCAGTGTATATTCATACACGGTTTCGAAAGAACGGGTGCCGTATGGGGCCCTGGCGTTATCTCCCAAATAGATATAGTCATATTCGGGAAGAGTTTGTTTAATTTCTTTCAGGATAGTTAAACCTCCTACTCCTGAATCAAAAATACCGATTGGACCAGCTTTCAATGGGCTATTTTTTGTTTTTATTATCATTCGGAGATTTAATTTCCTCCTCGTCTTCATCATCTGTTATATCGGTATTTACGCCAGGTTCATAGCCTAATTGCTTGATAACATCATTACTTATATCGTAGCGTTTTTGTGAATAGATGACGGTAGTACTTCCTGCTTTATCAAATACCATAGCATAGCCCTTCGTTTCAGAAATCTCTACAATGGCATTGTAAACTTTATCTTGGATGGGCTTAATTAATTCTTGTTGTTTTTTAAAGAGATCGCCACCTTGCCCAAAGCGTTTTTTCTGTAGTTCTTTGGCTTCTTTTTCTTTTTTGATGATATCTTCTTCTTTTTTTATACGCATTTCTTCACTGAGAAGTATTTTTTCTACCTGATAATCTTTATACATCTTATCAACCTCTGCCAGCTTTTCTTCTATTTCTTTTTGCCACTTAATTGATATTTCATTGATTTGTTTTTGAGCACTGGTGTATTCTGGTAGGTTAGCCAAAATGTAATCAGTATCTACATAAGCAAACTTTTGGGAGAATGCCTGAAAGGAAAATAAAATCAACAATGCAAAAAGAATATTCTTCATAAGTTTTTTTAATGATTTAACAAAAAGCGAGCCATTTTAATATGCAAAAATACAGCAAAAATCTTTGTTGCTGACGGATTTAAAACTGTTGTCCAATCATAAAATGAAACACTCCCTTTTGGCGTTGGTCTTCATTAACCCCTCGAACAGGATCAAACCCCCAACCATAATCTACACCCAATAACCCAAACATGGGGAGAAAAATACGAACACCGGCCCCTACCGAACGATTCAGCCGGAACGGAGCAAAATCATCAAACCCTTCCCAGGCGTTACCTGCTTCCATAAAAGCCAAGGCAAATATTTTTGCTTGCGGGTTGGGTGAGATTAAATACCTAAACTCCAATGTGTATTTGCTGTATATGGCTCCGCCAACAGCGTTTGCAGCATTTCCGTTAAATCCAGGTGTAAGTGCTAAATTTTGATAGCCCCTCAAGGCAATAATATCCCTTCCATCAATATTGAATCCGGTAAGGCCATCTCCACCGAGGAAGAAGCGTTCAAACGGAGTGAGTCCAATCTGGTTGTTGTAATACCCCAAAAAACCTAATTCGCCCCGGGTCATCAGCACAAATTTTTTGTTTTTTGTAAGGGGTACAAAAAACTTTGATTGCAGTTTCCATTTGTGGTATTCTAACCATTGGTAGCGTTCGCTAAGTGAAGCGCCGGTGAAATCTTTACCGGAAATGGAACTGTACGGAGGGGTTAATTCCAAGGATGCAATGATGGTAGAGCCAGAGGTGGGGAAGATCCAGTCATCTACTGAATTTCGTTGTAATTGTGCAGAGATTGTAAAGTTGTTAGATACTCCGGTATAAGTATCTGTAGTTCCGCTGAATAAGCGATAATTCAAAGCATCGTATCGCTGATAAGAGAAGGAAAATAAAATACTGAAATAATCATCTGGCCATTTAAGCTGTTTTCCTATGCTGATACCCACAGCGGTATTTTTGAGGTTTGTTTCAGCATTGCCCGTACCAAAAGCAAAGGCCGTGTGATTGACAAAAAGACTGAATGAAATGGGCTTCTTTCCACCAAGCCAAGGCTCGGTAAATGAAAAATTGTATGATTGAAAACGAGGTCCGTTAGATTGTGCTCTTATTTGAAGGCGTTGTCCATCTCCACTGGGAAGAGGGGTCCAAGCTCGTTTTTTAAAAATGTTACGAAGCGAAAAATTGTTAAACGTTAGTCCCAAAGTTCCTATGATTTGTCCGGCACCCCAGCCGCCTGATAATTCAATTTGATCGGATGGGGCTTCTGCAACTACAAACTCTAAGTCAACCGTGCCATCAACCGGGTTAGGAATGGGGCGAACATCCATAGCCTGGGCATCAAAAAAACCAAGCTGCGCTAAGGCTTGCTGTGATCTTACAATATCAGACCGACTGAACAAATCTCCTGGATTACAACGGATTTCACGTAGGATAACATGATCACTGGTTTTGGTGTTTCCGCTGATGATAATTTTATTAATGCGGGCTTGTTTTCCTTCATAAATACGCATTTCAATATCTACCGAGTCGCCTTCAATAAGTACTTCTACCGGATCTATATTGAAAAACAAATAACCAATGTCTTGGTATAGCGATGATATATCCATGCCGCTGGGGTTAAATCGAAGTGACTGTTCCAGCTTTTCCTGATTATAGACATCACCTCTTTTTACTCCTAATATGGTGTCTAATTGCCCGGAGCGATAGCGTTTATTTCCTACCCACGTAATATTTCTGATGTAATATTTTCTTCCTTCATCTATTTTAAAATCAGCATAAATGCTGCCATCTTTAAGGTAAATAGAGTCTTTTACAAACTTTGCATCACGATATCCCTTGGCATTGTATAGCCCAATTACCGCATTTTTTGCATTAGTCAGCTCCTCTTTCACGTATTTTGATTTTTTGAAAATATTAATTCGGGTAGAATTCGTAAAATACTCTACAGCGGCTTGATACAAGCCATCTTCTAAAATGGTGCTGTCAACGTCTTTCCATTTAATTTTTCCGGAAAATAAATTTAATAGGTCTCTTCCCAAATCAACCCGCGATTTTTCTACTAGTGCATCTTTCATTTTTCTGCGAATCTTTGAAAGACGAACGTGTTTGTTGCCTTCAACGGTAATGCGTTCTACTTTTACTTTTTCGTTTTTGTTAATGGCAATACGCAGGATTACTGCATTGGAAGAAAACGTGGTATCGTCTTCAAGCGTAAAATTTACTTCTGTATCTAAAAATCCCTTTTCTGCGTAAAAATCTTTAATTCGATATTCTGTCATTTTCAGGAGGTATTCAGTAACTACCTCTCCACGAAACAATTTAATTTTTTCTTTTATATCGTCTGCTTCGCCCTTTCGTACTCCTTTGATGCTGAATTTTGATAAGCGGGGGCGTTCTTCCACATAGATTACTAGGTCTATTTTACCCTTTTCGGCATTGGTGTGATAGATTTTAATGTTTGAAAAAACTTTTTCTTTCCAAAGTTTTTTTATGGCTTGTGAAATGTCATCTCCTGGCACTTTAATTTTGCGGCCTACTTCCAACCCGGATAAGATTTTTACAAATTGTTTGTCTATCCGATCGGAGTTGCTTTCTACTTCAATGGACGAAATGGTGTATTCTCTGGGAGTAGTATAATCTATGGTATTCTGTGAAAGCAATCGTAATGGAAGAAGCAACAAGAGAAGTGCAGTAAAAAAATATACAGTATTTCTTCCTTTCATCTTAAGTAGTAGATTAAACCAATTGTTCGCTAATAACGCCAAACCTGCGTTCACGTTGCTGATAATCATAAATGGCTTTGTACAAATCTTCCCTCGTAAAATCAGGCCAGAGAATATCAGTAAAATATAATTCGGTGTAAGCAATTTGCCAAAGTAGATAATTGCTTATCCGTTTTTCTCCACTGGTTCTGATGAGTAATTCCGGGTCAGGCATACCTGCTGTACAAAGTTCGTTATTAAAAACATCTTCGGTAATTTCTTCTGGGTTGATTTCACCCTTTTTAACTTTTTCAGCCAGTTTATTTACAGCTCTAAGGATTTCCCAGCGAGAAGAATAACTTATGGCTAAAACTAATGTAAGCCGAGTATGAGAAGTTGTTATTTGGATGGTTTCTTGCAATTTTTCACGGCAATTATTTGGAAGGCTTTCGATATCACCAATGGCTAAAAGACGCACGTTGTTTTTTATCAATGTAGGAGTTTCTTCATGCATGGTATCAACCAGCAATTCCATCAGTGCATCCACTTCATTTTTGGGTCGATTCCAATTTTCAGTTGAAAAAGTATATAGAGTTAAATATTCTATTCCTAGCTCAGTAGCTCCTTCAACTACATCTTTTACGGCTTTAACGCCAATTTGGTGGCCAAAAGTTCGCACCTGTCCTTGTTTTTTTGCCCAGCGTCCGTTACCATCCATGATGATAGCAATATGCCTGGGTAGTTTATTTAGATTTAATTTTTCCCTGAAACTCATCGCTGCTTTCTTATCACTTATCTTTTTCGGGTCCAGTTTCTTTTATAGGAGTAACAGGACGTAGGATCTTTGATATTGTAAGACAAAGATACTCCTAAATATGAAAACCAGTCATTATCGGTTGGGGTGCCTCGCTGAAAAAATGTGTTTGGCACCCCATCATTTTGTCCAAGTGATTGGTCTGACAAATCAGCCGCCGTTACCCCGCGAATCAGCAATATTTCGCCCTCATTTCCGTAGGTTTTGCTTACATCATCAAGATAATCCGTAAACAAAAGCCGCATTCCCCATTCTAATCCCAAGGAAAACCGATCGCTAACACTCCATTTAATTCCCATACCAAAGGGTATGTTAGGCTGAAAAAGAGAATATGGTTTTCGATCCGGGTATGTATTCGTTTGTTGGCCTTCGGTACCCAAGGGTTGCAGGTCAACCAACTGTCCGTTATAATAGGTTTGTGGATTAAAGTAAAACCCACCAATGCCTAAAAAAATATAAGGAGTAAATTTCTTAGTTTCCGGATCTCCCGGACGGTAGGGGAAAAAGTTAAATTCTACAGCGCTGTGAAGTTCAAAAATATCTGATTGAAACCGTAGGTTTCTAATTTCTTGGAATTGAAAAACACCCACAGCATCGTCAGCACTAACCCGAGCGTAGGTAAATCCAGCCCGAACAGACCAGTGGTTTCCAAAGTTTCTTTTTCCCCAAATGGAACCGGCGGCATGTGGAAAACGAAAATGAAAGGTAGGATTAACGTCGCCCACATAATAGCTAATTCCTCCGGATAAACCCATTTCCCATGTTTGGGCTATGGCCGGATTAGACAGAATAAGCAAAAAATATACGATAAAACGATTCAATTTCATGAAACATGGGTGCAGGGCAAAAACGAAAAAAAGGCTTCGTTATTGCATCTCAACAAAGCATTAATAGTATTTGGGGATGGATTTACCCCAATAGCTGATTTTATAGCAAAACTTAATAAACATAGTCATGTAAGAGTCATTATCTCTGGGGTCACCTCGTTGCTGGCCGGGATTGGATGCCCCCGGAATTGCATAAGGGTTACTTGGATCAAGCGTAGCCAAGGAATGGTCTGCAAAATATGCAGATAATGGATTGGTAAACACCGATGGATCAACATAGGTTTGGCTTACATCGTCCATGTAGTCGGTAAATGTTTTACGATAGCCAAATTCTAAATTGATAGACATAGCCGGATTTAATTTGAAAATAAACCCTAGGTTTACAGGGATATTCCAACTTAGCCGACTGTAGGGTTCACGTGATGGAATAAGTCCTTGTCCCTCAGTATTCAAAGGTTGTAAAGAATATGCCTTACCGTCTGGACCGATACCGGTAGGGTCAAACCACATGCCATTAATTCCTCCGGATACATAACCTAATATCCTTCGTTCTTGATTTCCTCTCAGGTCAAGATTACGATTGCGGTTTGCAGTGTTTTTTTCCGGTAAAAAATATAATTCCAGCACGGTTCCAAATTCAAACAAAGGAGAGCGGAAATAAAGGTTTCGGTTACGGCGCGCCGGTTCTTCAGTCCATCTATCATCTCCGGTAATCCATCCATAGCTTAAATTTAGTTTTTGTGCAAGATAAGGGGTATATCTGTAGCGGGCACCTAAATGAAGATTGGGCCTCAGGGCTTCAAAATCAAAGTCGGCTAAAAAGTTTGTACCGATATCGTTGGCACCACCCAATTCTCCCAAAAAGTTAATTAAACCAATACCACCAACAAGCTCAAATCGGTCTCCTTTATTGACTTTCGAAGTGGTACGATAGCGACCGCCAGAATATTTTCCTCCATATCTTCGTTGAGCATGAGTTAAAGTAATTGCTGCCAAAAAAATGGGCAGTAAAACGAAAAATTTTTTCATTGAATGTTAAATGATTGGGTTCGTATAATGGCAAAAGTAAAACTTTTGTTTAAAACTTACTAATATCTTTAGTTTCTTTTGTCTATACCCCACAAAAGTTTATTTCTGAGTGTAACAATGTGGCTTTGGGAGTGAAGTTTAATTAAATTAATTCCAAAGCCCGCTTTTTTAATAACAATTTCTTCATCCGCGCTTAAAAAATAGCTTCTGGAATCAAGCGACATTAAGAAGTTATGATGTCGAGATTCAACTTTAAGGCGAATTTCAGCTTCATCCGGAATGATTACCGGCCTCACATTCAAATTGTGAGGAGCAATAGGGGTAAGAACAAAACTTGATGATTCTGGCATAATGATTGGCCCTCCACAACTCATGGAATATCCCGTAGAGCCGGTGGGGGTAGCAATAATTAATCCATCAGCCCAATACGTATTAAAAAACTCTTCGTTAAGGTACGTATGTATCTGAATCATCGAAGAAGAATCTTTTTTCAAGATGGTAACTTCATTTAATGCCAGGCGTTCTGCCGAGTTTTGAAATACAGGTTGGGATACGTTTAGCAAGCTTCGGTGATCCAGTGAATAACGACGCTCTAACACATCATTCAAGGCTTGTTCAAACTCGGGTTCTTGCACCGAAGATAAAAAACCAAGTCTCCCTAAATTTAATCCGATGATAGGAATTCCTTTATCTTGAATCAGCATCACGGTGTCAAGCATTGTTCCGTCGCCCCCCAGACTAATTAAGCAGTCAACATCTTCTCCTAAATCATCGGAAGAATGAAATGCCTGAAAAGGTGCAACGATGTGGTGTGTTTCTGCAAGAATTATTTTAAAGGGTTCATAAATAAGCACATGCAAGTTGTGATTGTGCAGCCAATTAAAAATGCGATATACCGCACCGCGGTGTTCGGGAGCCAACGTTCTTCCGTAAAGTACAATTTTCATGAATGTGAGTTATTCATGACAAGGTAAAAAAAAGCCCCAAATCCGGGGCTTTTTTTGAATTTCTCAATTAGTGCTTTGAAAGGTATTCAGCAACGCCACTGTGAGTAGCAGACATTCCTTCTTGGCCTTTATGCCAGTTAGCAGGACAAACTTCTCCTTTTTCTTCAAAATACTGAAGCGCATCTACCATACGAATGGCTTCATCTACATTGCGGCCTAAGGGTAAGTTATTGATCAATTCATGCTGTACAATTCCATTTTTGTCAATCAGGAATAAGCCGCGATACGCAATCAGTTCGCTGGTTGCAGACAACTCTCCGTTTTCATTCCAATCATAATCACCGGTAAGTACACCATAGTTATAAGAAATAGTTTTATTGGTGTCTGCCACAATAGGATAGGTAATCCCTTTGATACCGCCTTTGGATTTTTCTAATTGTAGCCAACCCCAGTGTGATTGCTCTGTATCCGTAGAGCAAGCAACAACTTCTACATTGCGTGATTTAAATTCTTCTAATTTTTCCTGAAATGCCCAAAGTTCAGTAGGGCAAACAAACGTAAAATCTTTTGGATAGAAGAAGAAAATCACGTATTTCTTACCAAGAAACTGATCCAGCGAAAAGCCTTCTACAATTTCTTCACCGTTTATAACGGCTGCTGCCTTGAATGAAGGAGCTTTTTTTCCAACTAATGCCATGTGTTAATTTATTTTGGGTTAAACATTGAAATCTGGAGCAAAAATAACAAACCGGTCGCAATTACCTATTACCAAAATCTTAACATACGTTATAGCTTATTGTTTAACCCAAATTATCATTAGAATTGTTTTATAGGGGGCAGTCGCGTGTTCCTTCGCCACGTAGGGGTCGGATTCACCCGCTGCCCTAATCTGCTGCGGATGGAAGTGGAAAGCCCGCAGGGGCGAAGCCCACAGTGCACGGGGTAGCGGGGCTGAGGGCACGAGGACACCGCTACCCCGATGCAATGTGTGGCTGAGCCCCGAGGACTTGCAACGGACAGCCGCTTAAGCAGCCTGTTATCATTACCTATTGACAATTTTGGGTAAAAAAAACCCTTTATGGGT
>CALEWF010000116.1 GCA_937925455.1 uncultured Flavobacteriales bacterium
AAGCCCACAGGGCACGGGGTAGCGGGGCTGAGGGCACGAAGACACCGCTACCCCGATGCCCTGTGTGGCTGAGCCCCGAGGACTTGCAACGGACAGCCGCATAAAGCAGCCTGATATAAATACGCTGATGACAATGGGAGATTTATGTACATTCGTAAAGTAAAAAACATCTGCATGAAAAGTACTAATCATTTTTTTACTCAGGAAGAAGAAACCCGAATTGAAGCTGCTGTAAAAGAAGCAGAATCTAAAATTTCGGGCGAAATTGTTCCGGTATTTGTAATACAAAGCGATAGTTATCCTGAAGCAAGGCTTAAAGCATTTATTGCAGGTTTTATTCTTAGTGCATGTATCATGTTGCTTATAGATGAATGGATGGGTTGGGGAGAGTTTTTTTTACTGCGGCATGCCTTGTACTTTTTAGGAGCATCATTGCTGGGTGGTTTAATTGGAGCGGGGTTGGCAGAGTTTATTCCGTTAGTAAAACTTCTTTTTGTTAGCCAAAGTCGTATGAATCAACGTGTAGATGCATTGGCAAGACAAAAATTTTTGGAATACGAAGTATTTAATACCCGACAACGCACCGGAATTTTGCTTTTTGTAAGCTTGTTTGAACACGAAGTTGAAATACTTGGAGATTCTGGAATCAACCAAAAAATCAAACAGGATGAATGGGCAGAAATTGCAGATGCAATGATTGAACAATTAAAGAAGGGTAACCGCTGCGAAGCGTTCATCGCTGGAGTAGAAAAAAGCCGCGACTTGCTGCTAAAATATGGGTTTGAAAAATCTCCGGATGATACGAACGAAATTCCAAATCATTTAAGACAAAACAGGCTATGAAAAAAACACTCTTAACCGGCTACCTGATTATATTATCCATTTTGTTTGCCTATTGTCAAGAGGTACCTAAGCACAATGGGCAATGGGTGATTGATAATGCGAATATGTTATCTGAGCAAACAGAAAATACAATTAATGCATTATTGCGTACACATCAAGACAGTACATCTAATCAGGTGGTTGTATTAACCATAAATTCATTGGAAGGCGGATCTCTGGAAGAATTTGCAAACCGTGTATTTAATACGTGGAAAATCGGGCAACAAGGTAGAGATAACGGAGTGCTTTTATTAATTGCTAAAGAAGACCGAGCCGTTCGTATTGAAGTAGGATATGGATTAGAAGCAGAACTAACCGATTTAGAATCGGCAGATATAATAGACCATGTGATTATTCCTGAGTTTAAAAAAGGTAATTTTGACCAAGGGGTATTAAAAGGCGTGCAAAGTATTTTAGAAGCAATAGCAGGTACCTATACCCCCATTGGGAATGATAATTTTAGCTCAACAGAAGACTTTTTAGGCACATTGGCTATCATGCTTATTTTCTTGTTCATCTCATTCACTTTTGTTAATGTGAAAGGATTTATTGGGTTGGGATGTAGTTTCATGTTTTTACTTCCCGTATTGCTAATGAGCATATTTATCATTCCCAATCCGTTAAATTGGATTGTATTTGCTGGTTTAGCCGTTGTATTTATTTTTCGAAGAATATTTAGTAAAAAAGTAGATATGCCCCAAAGTAAAAGTACCCGTGGATGGGGGGGAGGCAGTTGGGGTGGCGGTGGCTGGTCATCAGGGAGTGGTAGTGGCTGGGGTGGCGGTGGATTTTCGGGTGGGGGTGGATTTTCAGGAGGGGGTGGCGCTTCCGGACGTTGGTAGTATATTTAAAGATTTGATTACATGAAAAAAAAATCAATCAACATCAAAGCATTTCATGCTGAGTATAAAAAGAAGAAAAAGGTGTTAGGACCTTTTATTAAAAACATTCATCGAAGAAAAATTAAAGGTCTAAGAACATTGGTAAATAGTAGCAGTGATGCTGTTTGGAAAGAAATAGACTGTACTCGTTGTGCAAATTGTTGCAAGCAAATGACACCTACATTTACTGCAACAGACATTAAACGCGTTTCAACCTATCTCAACATGAATAGGCAAGAATTCATTGCTAAATACTTAGAGAAAGATGAAGAGGGTAAAGAATGGATAAACAAAAAACGTCCTTGCCAATTTTTAGGTAATGATAATTTATGTACTATTTATGAAGTAAGGCCTTATGACTGCAAAGGATTTCCTCACTTAAGGCATACCCGCTGGCTAGATCAACGGCAAGTATTTGAAACAAATATGGAATATTGTCCGGCAACTTTAAAGATGATAGAAATGATGTATGAAATGATAACTGGAAATTCTGTTATTCACAAGTAGTGATTTCGCTTGAAACTATAAACTTGGGACTGATGAAAGGAATGCCTAGATTAAGCCCCCTAAGAATAAATAATATACCAATTAATCCAACTAATACAGGCATTAAATTTTTTATTTTACTGCGAAGAAGAGGACTTGCAAACTGAAACCCGGCGGATGTTAAATACATCATAGGCAAGGTTCCCAAACCAAAAAACAACATAAAAATCATTCCATTGATGTAACTAGCACCGGCAAAAGCACCGGCAGCAGCCATATATACCATGCCACAAGGTATAAAACCATTTAATATTCCTAAAAGGAATACTGAAGAAAGTTTTTTTTGTTTGAATAGCTGCTGAAACGGCTTACGAATGATTTGAAACAAATGAAACACATGCCCACCCAAGCGACGTTCAATATTAAAAAAAGGAATTAAACTAAGTAAAATAAATACACCACTAATTATGGATAATGATTGTTGAATTCCTGATAGCATCACAACATTTCCCAGCAAACCCATCAGTAACCCAATGATGGAATATGAAAAAATTCTCCCTGAATTATAAGATAGACGACTTATAAATTCTGTAAACCAGTTTGTAGTAATTACCGGAGCGACCATTGCGATAGGACCGCACATGCCTAAACAGTGAAAACTGCTTATTAACCCGATACTAAAAGCCCAAAATACCATTAGGGTACCATCACAGTTTGTTCATAATAATAGTCAATTCCAAGTCTGCTCCAGTTAATTTTAGCAATCCATTTACCGGATGCAATTCTATCCATCGTAAAAACCTGCTTCCCTTCATCATCCAATGATAAGTCGAAACGTTGATCTAATGAAGGATTAGACGGACGAAACATGTATATGCTACCTTGTGACTGATCCCACGAAGACAAACCCGACATATCCAATACCAATTGTTGAGGAGATATAACTGTAATAATGGGTTTTCCACCCAACTTTTCCAAATTATTTTTCTTATCAATTACTTGTTGATAGGCCATTTCCTGCTCATAATAATCGGATGAAACCAAATTTATATCCGTTTGTTTCATGCAAGTAAAAACCAAATACATAATAAAAGAAACAAACAAAATGATGGTGATTGTGATGCCCTTGCCCCAATTCATAAGAATAAATTTTAATAAAAAATTACAATGCCTGTGGTCCCAGAAATGTTGTGTTTACCCGCTCTAATACTTTTCCATTTGAAACCACCTCAATTATCAATTTTGTCTTTAATGATTTAATTTTTGATTTAGGAATTTCAATAATCATTACTTCCTGCAACATGTCCTGGCTTGCCAATAAAAACTGATTTTTCCCTCCAACCATTTTAATTTCTCCTTCTACATTTTTTAATCTAAAACTAAGCTCTTTGGTATCGAATGTTTTATTTACTACCTGAATATTGTATAGATTTGAAATCTTATTATCCGGTAATTCTTGATACAACTGTCCACTGGCACGAACCACCGTTGCTTCAATATCTGTTCGTGTAAACACCAGAACAAAAAAAACTCCCACCAGTAGAAAAAGCACTATTGAATAAGCAATGGTACGGGCATTTAATTTTTTCTTTTTTACCCCATCTACAATGCCATTTAACGAATCAATACGAATTAATCCCCGAGGCTTGTTTATTTTATCCATTACTTCATCGCAGGCATCAATACAAGCAGTACAATTCACGCATTCCATTTGTGTACCGTTACGAATATCAATCCCTGTTGGGCAAACCTGTACGCACAACCCACAATCCACGCAATCACCTTTGTGCTGTTGTGCTGCATTTTTGGTTAATTTTCCTCTAGGCTCACCACGTACGTGGTCGTAGGCAACCACCATGGTTTCTCGGTTTATTAATACACTTTGTAAACGCCCATAAGGACAAATAAATGTACATGCATGTTCTCTAACTACAGAAAATACCAAATAAAAGATAGTTGAAAAAACGATTAATCCAATAAATCCTGCCAAATGTTTTGAAGGGGGTTGGCTCACAATTTCTATGGTTTTATCAATGCCAATGAGATAAGCCATTAACGTATGTCCAATTAAAACAGATATTATGATAAAAAGAAAATGCTTCAGGCTTCGTTTCCAGATTTTTTCAAAATTCCAGGGCTGTTTAGACAATTTACGCTGTTGATTGGCATCTCCTTCAATCAAATATTCAATTTTTCGAAACACCATTTCCATAAAAAGTGTTTGGGGACAAGCCCATCCACACCAAACCCTTCCGAAAATGGCAGTAAATAATATGACAAATACGAAGAAAGTAAGTAATAGAAGAATGAGCAAATGTGTGTCTTGAGGCCAGAAAACATTTCCTAAAATCACAAATTTGCGATCAAATACATTCAACAAAAAAAACGGATGTCCATTAATTTTAATGAAAGGTGTTACAAAAAGAATCGTTAAGAGTATAGAAGTAACAATAATTCTATACCTATGAAATCTTCCTGAAGGCTTTTTAGGATAAATCCATTTTCGCTTTCCTCGTTCATCTTCATAGGGAATGTGATCACGAAACGATTCTGTGATTTCCATAACAGTTTATTACTTTACAACAATTGTATCAACAGTAACAGCAGCGCTGTCAGTATGATTAACGGAAGCTACAACATCCGCACCTTCAATCCACTTTTCACCTGCTGGTGGTAATGCATTGGGTGGATTAGTTCCTTGAAGTGATAATACATAACTTGCTACCTTCTGAATTTGTAGGGGAGTAAGTTTATCTTGCCAAGGAGCCATCCCTTTTTGAATATATCCATACTTAATTGTTTTAAATACATTTTTAATACCTCCACCATGAATCCAATATTCATCGGTAAGATTTGGACCAGCACCTCCCCCCCCCAATTCGCCATGACAAGTAGCACAATTCTCACCAAAAATGCGTTTGCCTTCAAGTAAATCCATTTCAGCGGTCATCAATACTGCATTATTTTCATCAATGCTATTTGCAGCTAATTTCATACGTTCTTCTTTGAGAAGCTGTGCTGCTGTCATTTCCTTTTCATATTCTTCTATTTGCGTATCACCAATGCCCAATACTGTGTAATACATAAAATAAACCACTCCAAAGCCTATGGTAAGAAGAAAAAAGTAACGTAACCAAGGAGGCATACCATTGTTCAATTCCTGAATACCATCGTATTCATGCCCTTGAATTATCAGATCTTTTTCCATTTCAATGGGTTTCAGGCCTGATAATTTCCGTTTGATTTCTTCAAAGAAACTTATTTCCTGCAAAGGCTCATTAGCTGCATCAGGAATTATTTCTCTGCGCAAACGTTTTATCTGCTGGCGAATTAAAATTAGCTGATAAACTACCAACATAAAAAGCAAGGCTATCAGCACAATCAAAACCATATTCACAAAATCATGCATGGTTATGCCTTGAGATGGCTGAACAGCAGTAGATAGGGGGTCTTGAGACCAAACTTTAGTTTTAATAAATATGATTGCAATGAATGCAACAGCGGGCTTATAGGATATTCGTTTCATAGCGATTCTTATTGTTCGGTTTTTTGATCATCAATAGGCATATGTTTTAACGTATCCACAATTTTTTTGTCTTTAGTGATTACAATCAGCAAAAGAATTAAAAAGAAGCTGAAGAAAATCACTAATGATATAATCGGATAGATTGATACATTCGGAATATGTTGTGCAACTTCTTTATACATAATTATTCGTTTTGAGTTTTTACAGATAATATGGGCAAATATTTATGACTGGATGTATCACCGCTGATATCTCGACCTAAACGTTGTAAGTAAGCAATCATAGCAACAATTTCTTTATTATCAAGAGAGTTTATCCCTTCCATAGCGGCAATTTGCTGTACTTTTTTATCCTGCATCAAATTATCAGCAATGTCTTTTGACTGACGTTTTAAATCTTCTTCTGCCTGATCTTCATACCCTTCTGGATAGGGAACACCCACTGCACGAAGCGCCTTGATTTTAGACTTTAGGTCAGAAGTATTTAAGTCATCAGTAATCATCCATTTGTAAGCAGGCATAATTGAACCGGCGGATGTAAGTGTTGGATCATACATGTGAATAAAATGCCAAGAATTAGGATTTTTACCTCCTTCTCTGGCTAAATCCGGTCCTGTACGTTTAGACCCCCACTGGAAAGGGTGATCATACACAAACTCACCCGCCTTTGAATATTCACCATATCGTTCTGTTTCTGAACGGAAGGGACGAATCATTTGTGAATGACAGTTATAACAACCTTCGCGAATATAAATATCACGTCCTTCCAATTCGAGTGCTGTTAACGGCTTCACACTTTCAATGGTTGGTATGTTTGATTTAATTAAAAAGGTTGGAATAAACTCAATGATTCCACCAATAAGTATCGCAATTAAGGCCAAGCCTGTAAATAATACCGGTTTACGTTCCAATGGCCGATGCCAAAATTCGCGACCTTCTGCATGACTATCTTTTATTAACGCAGGGGCTTCGGCTTCTTCATTGGCAACGAACTTACCCATCTTGGCTGTTTTTATCAAGTTATAAATCATCATAAACAAGCCAATGAAGTAAAGTGAACCTCCAATACTACGAAGCACATACATCGGAATAATTTGCTTTACGGTCTGAAGGAAGTTAGGATATTGCAACAATCCATCTGCATTAAATTCTTTCCACATCAGGGCCTGTGTAAGAGCTGCCACATACATAGGCAATGCGTAGAAAATAATTCCTAATGTACCAATCCAAAAATGAGCGTTGGCTAATTTTTTAGAATACAATTGTGTGTTCCACATTTTTGGAACTAACCAATACAACATACCAAACGTAAGGAAACCATTCCAACCCAATGCCCCCACATGTACGTGAGCAATGGTCCAATCGGTATAATGGCTAATAGCATTTACATTCTTTAATGAAAGCATGGGTCCTTCAAAAGTGGCCATTCCATAAGCTGTTACCGCTACTACAAAGAACTTTAAAACAGGCTCTTCGCGAACTCTGTCCCAAGCACCACGTAAAGTAAGCAACCCATTAACCATACCTCCCCATGACGGAGCAATAAGCATTACTGAAAATATTGTTCCCAACGCTTGTGCCCAACCCGGCAGTGCAGTGTATAGCAAGTGGTGAGGTCCGGCCCATATATAAATAAATATCAACGTCCAAAAGTGTACAATGGATAATTTATAAGAATATACTGGCCGATTGGCGGCTTTTACAAGAAAATAATACATCAATCCCAGATATGGAGTTGTTAAGAAAAATGCCACCGCATTGTGCCCATACCACCATTGAACTAAAGCATCTTGAACTCCGGCATAGATAGAATAGCTCTTTAAAAAAGAAACTGGAACTGATAATGAATTTACAATATGAAGCACGGCAACTGTAACAAACGATGCGATATAAAACCAAAGTGCAACATACATGTGTTGCACCCTTCGACGTATAATTGTTCCGATTAGGTTAACACCAAATGCTACCCATACAATGGCAATAGCAATATCAATGGGCCACTCTAACTCTGCATATTCTTTGGCTTGTGTATGGCCGGTTGGTAATGTTAAGGCGGCAGCAAGAATAATTAACTGCCAACCCCAAAAGTTAATCCAACTTAAAGCATCACTAAACATTCTAGTTTTAAGTAATCGTTGGGAAGAATAATAAACTCCCATAAAAATGGCATTACCTACAAAGGCAAAAATTACCGCATTGGTATGTAATGGTCGGATTCTTCCAAATGTGGTAAATGGTAATCCCAAATTCAAATCCGGGATGTAAATTTGAAATGCAGCCAGCAGGCCTACAAGCATTCCCACCACGCCCCAAGTTACTGTGGCGATAAGGAAATACTTTACGATCTTGTTGTCATAAGCGAACCGTTCCATATTTATTTCTGTTTTTTAGTAGTTTTTATTATTTCATCTTCAAATAAG
>CALEWF010000117.1 GCA_937925455.1 uncultured Flavobacteriales bacterium
TTTCATTTGATGATGATGTTGTCACCTACAAGCTCATTAAATTTAGAAAAACGAACCAAAATACTGCTCAAAATCTTAAACCTATTGTTCGTAAAGGACAAAAAATTAAAAAAGGCCAGGTACTTTGTGAAGGTTTTGCAACGCAAGACGGGGAGCTGGCTTTAGGTAGAAACCTTTTGGTAGCTTTCATGCCTTGGAAAGGTTATAACTTCGAAGATGCTATTGTAATTAACGAAAAGATAGTTCGTGATGATATCTTTACTTCCATTCACATTGATGAGTTCATCATGGAAGTACGGGATACAAAGATGGGGTTAGAAGAATTAACCGCAGATATTCCCAATGTTAGTGAGGATGCTACCAAAGACTTGGATGAAAACGGATTGATTCGTGTTGGAGCGGAGGTTGTTCCGGGTGATATATTGATTGGAAAAATTACTCCCAAAGGTGAGTCTGATCCTTCACCCGAAGAAAAGCTGCTTCGAGCCATCTTTGGGGATAAGGCTGGTGATGTGAAAGATGCATCTTTAAAAGCTCCGCCATCATTGTATGGGGTTGTTATTGATAAAAAATTATTCTCTAAATCTATTAAAGATAAACGTGCTAAGGCTGAAGAGAAAAAAGAGGTAGAGGCGCTTGATAAAGAATATGACAAAGAATTTGCTGCCTTAAAAGATAAGTTGATCAATAAACTCATGGCCATTTTAGATGGCATGGTTTCCAATGGAATTTACAATAACCTGCGTGAAGAAGTGATTAAAAAAGGCACCAAATTCAATCGCAAATCATTTGAGAAAACAGACTTTATTGGTATCAATCCGGAAGGTTGGACCAAAGATGAGGACGTGAATCGAATGATTAAGCAATTGCTTCACAATTATTCCATCAAGTATAATGACCTCTTAGGAGTTTACAAGCGTAAAAAATATAACCTTACAGTGGGTGATGAATTACCCTCTGGCATTGTACAATTAGCTAAAGTTTATATCGCCAAGAAGCGTAAGTTGAAAGTTGGTGATAAATTGGCCGGCCGCCACGGAAACAAGGGGATTGTGGCAAAAATAGTTCGTCCGGAAGACATGCCATTCTTAGAAGATGGAACTCCTATGGATATCGTGCTTAATCCGTTGGGTGTACCTTCACGAATGAACTTGGGACAGATATATGAAACCATTTTAGGATGGGCCGGATATAAGCTGGGTAAGAAATATGCAACGCCTATCTTTAACGGAGCTACGTTGGATGAAATTCAAGCAGAAATTGAAGCTGCCGGTTTGCCACGCTTAGGTAAGACATATCTTCGTGATGGTGGTACCGGTGAACAATTTGATACACCAGCTACTGTTGGGGTGATCTACATGCTCAAACTGTCTCACATGGTGGACGACAAGATGCATGCCCGTTCTATTGGACCATATTCACTCATTACTCAGCAACCTTTGGGCGGTAAGGCTCAATTTGGAGGCCAGCGTTTCGGAGAAATGGAGGTTTGGGCTATAGAAGCCTTTGGTGCAGCTAACATTCTGCAGGAAATGCTTACCGTAAAGAGCGATGATGTGATTGGACGCGCTAAGACTTACGAAGCTATTGTGAAAGGCGATAATCTTCCTGTTCCAAGCATCCCTGAATCATTCAACGTATTGTTGCATGAGTTAAGAGGCCTTGGCCTTAAAATTACATTGGATTAATTATTAATTTAAAACATCATCATATCCGGATATGATTAAAGATAGCAAATCAACAAGCGATTTTTCAAAGATTACCATCAGTCTGGCATCTCCCGAAGATATTCTGGATCGTTCCAGCGGTGAAGTAATTAAGCCCGAAACTATTAACTACCGAACGTTTAAACCTGAGCGTGATGGTTTATTCTGTGAACGCATCTTCGGGCCGGTTAAAGACTGGCAGTGTGGTTGCGGTAAATACAAAGGCATTCGTTACAAAGGGATTGTATGCGACCGCTGTGGGGTTGAAGTAACAGAAAAGAAAGTGCGACGTGAAAGAACCGGTCACATTATGCTTACTGTTCCGGTAGCACATATCTGGTATTTCCGTTCGTTGCCCAATAAAATCGGTTTGTTATTAGGTCTTCCTACTAAAAAGCTGGAAGCAATTATCTACTATGAAAAATATGTGGTAATTCAGCCAGGAATTAAGGCCGCCGACGGGATTAATTACTTGGATTTTCTTTCTGAAGAAGAATATTTGGATATTCTTGAAAAGCTTCCAAAAGAAAATCAGTATTTAGATGACAATGACCCCAATAAATTTATTGCTAAAATGGGGGGAGAGGCTCTGTATGATTTATTAGCACGCCTTGATTTAGATGAATTATCATACAATCTTCGTCACCAAGCTGATAACGAAACTTCTCAGCAACGTAAGCAGGAAGCTTTAAAGCGCTTGCAGGTTGTTGAATCATTCCGCGATGCCAACACACGTATTGTGAATCGTCCAGAGTGGATGGTTATCAAAGTAATTCCTGTAATACCACCTGATCTTCGCCCGCTTGTTCCGTTGGATGGGGGCCGTTTTGCTACTTCAGACTTAAATGACTTATATCGTCGTGTAATTATCCGGAATAACCGGTTGAAGCGTTTGATCGAAATCAAAGCTCCGGAAGTAATTCTACGTAATGAAAAACGTATGCTTCAGGAAGCGGTGGATGCGTTGTTTGATAATTCAAGAAAATCAAGCGCTGTTAAAACAGATGCCAACCGACCGCTCAAGTCACTTTCAGATAGTTTGAAAGGTAAACAGGGGCGTTTCCGTCAGAACCTGTTAGGTAAGCGTGTAGATTATTCAGCCCGTTCAGTAATTGTGGTTGGTCCGGAGTTGAAAATGCACGAATGTGGTTTGCCCAAAGATATGGCTGCTGAGTTATTTAAGCCATTTATTATTCGCAAACTCATTCAGCGAGGTTTGGTAAAAACCGTAAAATCTGCTAAGAAAATTGTAGACCGCCGCGATTCTGTTATTTGGGAAATCCTGGAAAATGTGTTGAAAGGGCATCCTGTACTTCTAAACCGTGCCCCAACACTTCACCGATTAGGTATTCAAGCTTTCCAACCTAAATTGATAGAAGGTAAAGCCATTCAGTTACATCCGCTGTCATGTACAGCATTCAATGCTGACTTTGACGGTGACCAGATGGCTGTTCACGTTCCGCTGGGTAATGCTGCTATTTTAGAAGCTCAATTACTCATGCTGGGATCACATAATATTTTAAACCCAGCCAATGGGGCGCCTATTGCCGTGCCTTCTCAAGACATGGTTTTGGGGTTGTATTACATTACTAAGGGCAGAAAATCAACTCCTGATCATGTGGTGAAAGGAGAAGGAATGATATTCTATGGTCCTCAGGAAGTAATTATTGCTTACAACGAAAAGCAAGTTGATTTGCATGCCTGGATAAAAGTTAAGGTAAATGTACGCCAAGTAGATGGTACACTTAAGAATGAATTGATTGAAACTACAGTTGGTCGTGTTATTTTCAATGAAGTTGTACCTGCCAATTATGGTTTCATCAATCAGTTGCTTACTAAAAAGTCATTGCGTGATATCATCGGTGATATTTTCAAAAATACTGATATGCCTACCACAGCCAAATTTTTGGATGATATCAAGAACTTGGGTTACTTCATGGCATTCAAGGGAGGCCTTTCTTTCGTAATTGATGATATCATTATTCCGAAAGAAAAAGAGGAGCTGATTGCTCAAGCCATGGAGCAGGTGGAAGAAGTAATGAATAACTATAACATGGGATTCATTACTAACAACGAGCGTTACAATCAGATAATTGATATTTGGACGCATACCAATTCTCGCCTTACACAGATTCTGATGAAGCAAATCAGTGAGGACAAGCAGGGATTTAATCCCGTGTACATGATGCTTGATTCAGGAGCGCGGGGGTCCAAAGAGCAGATTCGTCAGCTTTGCGGAATGCGTGGATTGATGGCGAAGCCTCAAAAGAGTGGTGATACCGGTAATGAAATTATAGAAAACCCCATTCTTGCCAACTTTAAGGAAGGGTTATCCATTCTTGAGTATTTTATCTCAACCCACGGAGCACGTAAAGGATTGGCCGATACAGCTCTTAAAACAGCTGATGCTGGTTATTTGACCCGAAGACTGGTGGATGTAGCACAGGATGTAATTATTACAGAAGATGATTGCGGTACGTTGCGTGGATTACAGATGACTGCTTTGAAGAATAACGATGAAATTGTAGAAACTCTGTATGACCGTATCTTAGGTAGGGTTTCTTTACATGATATTTATCATCCGAATACCGGTGAATTGATTGTTAAAGCAGGAAATGAAATTACTGAAGCTATTGCCCGGAAAATAGAAGAATCTCCCATTGAAATGGTTGAAATTCGGTCAGTACTTACTTGTGAAACGCCCAAAGGGGTATGTGCAAAATGTTATGGACGCAACCTGGCTACTGGTCGAATGGTACAGGAAGGAGAAGCGGTTGGAGTTATTGCCGCCCAGTCAATCGGAGAGCCGGGTACACAACTTACGCTTCGTACCTTCCACGTGGGTGGGGTAGCCGGTGGGTCATCTGCTCAGTCAAAAATTGAAGCCAAGTATGATGGTATTGTAGAGATTGATGAACTGCGTACTGTTATCAAAAAAGTAAATGGCGAAGAACAAACATTGGTAATTGGCCGTTCTGCCGAAATGCGTTTGGTTGATCCTAATACTCGAATTGTTCTTACTACGGCTAATATTCCTTACGGCTCTTACTTATATGTTCAGCCCGAACAACAAGTGAAAAAGGGTGACCTAATTTGTGAATGGGATCCATATAACGCTGTAATTCTTTCTGAATTTGATGGTAAAGTTGATTTTGAAAACATCGAAGAAGGTATTACTTATCGTGAAGAGCTGGATGAAACTACCGGTTTCCGTGAAAAAGTGGTCATTGAGCGACGCGACAAGACCAAAAACCCCACTATCCGAATTATGGACAAGAGTGGTGAAGTGTTGCGTGCTTATAACATTCCTGCCGGAGCGCATATCATTATTGAAGATAAACAAAATGTTAATGCCGGCGATATCTTGGTGAAAATTCCTCGTTCAACCGGTAAAACAGGGGATATTACTGGTGGTCTTCCAAGGGTAACTGAGTTGTTTGAAGCTCGTAACCCATCGAATCCAGCGGTTGTGGCCGAAATTGATGGTTTGGTTTCATTTGGTAAGATCAAGCGTGGTAACCGCGAAATTCAAATAGAATCAAGAACAGGTGAAGTACGTAAATATTTAGTATCCCTGTCTAAGCATATCCTTGTTCAGGAAAATGACTTTGTAAAAGCTGGGGAACCTTTGACCGATGGTGCTATTACTCCATCTGATATTCTTGCCATCAAAGGGCCTACCGCTGTTCAAGAGTATTTGGTAAATGAAATTCAAGAAGTTTACCGTTTACAGGGGGTAAAAATCAATGATAAGCATTTTGAAGTGATTGTTCGTCAGATGATGAAGAAAGTTGAAATCGTTGATTCTGGTGATACCAACTTCCTGGAAGGTGAATTGGTAAATAAATTTGAATTCACTACCAAAAACGATGAATTATTTGGTAAGAAAGTAGTGGTTGATCCGGGCGATTCTACCGAGTTAAAAGCAGGCCAGATTATTACAGCCAGAAAATTGCGTGATGTTAACTCTCAATTAAAGCGCAAAGATCTGAAACTGGTAGAGGCACGTGATGCAGTAGCCGCTACTTCTGTACCGGTGTTGCAAGGTATTACCCGTGCATCACTTCAAACCGATAGTTGGATATCTGCAGCTTCGTTCCAAGAAACTACTAAGGTGCTTAACGAGGCTGCCGTAAATGGTAAAGTTGACTACTTAGAAGGCCTGAAAGAAAATGTAATTGTGGGTCATTTGATTCCAGCTGGTACCGGTTTGAAAAAATACCGCAATATCATTGTTGGTTCTAAAGAAGAAATGGAAGCCGCAACTTCCACAAAATCTAAAAAGGAGAAAGCCGGAGTTGAAGCCGGAGAATAATCTGATACAGGATTCTTAAAAAATGCCGTTCTTTGGAACGGCATTTTTTTTAACGATTTTACCATGAACAGACCTGCTATGATTGAGATGATCCGTGAACAGGGCAATAAGCCCTGGGACGTGATTATTATTGGAGGAGGAGCTACCGGATTAGGTTGTGCCGTAGATGCAGTAACCCGTGGGTATAAAACTTTGCTTGTTGAAAGATCTGATTTTGCCAAATCAACCTCCGGAAAAAGTACCAAGTTGGTACACGGGGGAGTGCGATACTTGGCACAGGGAGATGTGAAATTGGTAAAGGAAGCTTTAACAGAGCGTGGATTATTGGAAAAAAATGCACGTCACCTGGTTAAAAATATCGAATTTGTAATTCCTGTTTATTCCACTTTTGATAAGTTGTTTTATGCGTCAGGACTGAAATTATACGATTTTCTTTCGGGTACCCTTAGTTTTGGTAATTCAACCATACTCTCACCAGAGCAAACGCTTTTAAAACTTCCAGGAATAAAAACGGTAGGCTTAAAAGGTGGAATTAAATACCATGACGGACAGTTTGATGATGCCAGGCTGGCTGTAAACCTGATGCAAACCATTGGCGATAATCAGGGAACAGTTGTTAATTACATGGAAGTTATTGGTTTATTAAAATCAAAAGCGGGTATTGTTCAAGGTGTGAAAGTCAAAGATCGGCTGGAAGGAATTGAATATGAGTTATTGGCTAAGGTAGTTATCAATGCCACCGGAGTATTTGCTGATTCGATACAGCAAATGGATACTCCGGATAAAAAGCCAAGCATTCGGCCCAGCCGAGGAGTTCATGTGGTGTTGCCTCATAGGTTCTTGCCGACTTCGCAAGCGATGATGATTCCTAAAACCAGTGATGGCCGCGTGTTATTTGCTGTTCCTTGGCACAACAAACTGGTAGTTGGCACTACTGATACCCCCGACGATTTAATCACCGATGAACCAGTAGCTTTATTAGATGAAGTGGATTTTATTTTACTAAATGCCGGTTATTACCTTACCGAAAAACCAACTTATCAAGATATTCTATCTGTTTTTGCTGGCTTAAGGCCGCTAGCCGCTACATACGGTAATGAGCAAAAAACCAAAGAAATTTCCCGAAGTCATCAAGTGGTTTATTCACCTTCAGGTTTGATAACCGTGTTAGGAGGCAAATGGACTACCTATCGAAAAATGGCAGAAGATGCTATCAATATGGCCCGCAGGTTGGGCAATCTTCCGTATAAACCTTGTCAAACACGAAACCTTCCCATTCATGGCAATGTGCTTCACTTCGATGCTGAAGATCCTTTACATATTTATGGTTCAGATGCTGATGAAATTCGTTCGTTGATGGCCCTAGAGCCTGCGTGGAAAGTCCCCATTCATCCTTCGTTTACCTATACCACGGCAGAACTTATTTGGTGTATCCGGCATGAAATGCCGCAAACGTTAGAAGATTTATTATCCCGAAGAACCCGTTGCTTACTTTTGGATGCAAAGGCAGCGTTAGAAATTGCACCCAAAGTAGCACATATTATGGCAGAAGAATTAAAGAAGGATGATGTATGGGTGAAATCTCAGTTGCATCAATTTTCACAAATTGCTTCTGGTTACCTTATTGCTGAATTAAGTAAATAATGCAATATAATCCCGGCAGATACAGCCACATTTAGAGAGTCGGGAGGATTTTTGCTAAGTGTAGATATAAATAAATTTTGGGTTATATAGTGATTCCACTTGGGGTCAATACCATGCGACTCGCTACCCATGATGATACCTCCAGGCCGGGTTGGTTTAAATTGTTCCAATGGTTTACCAGAAAGTGAGGTGGCATACAGCGGATAATTTAAGATTAAAGCCTGTTTTGCCCATAATTCTATGTTTTCAATTTTTTCCATTTCAACAGCCCCCAAAGAACCCATACTACTTTGTACGGTTTTAGGAGAAAACACATCCACACAGTGATTGGTTAAATACAATTTTTTTATTCCAAACCAATGAGCTGTACGTAGTAAGGTTCCCATATTGCCCGGATCTTTGATACCGTCTAAAATGAGTGACCATTCGTTATTCGGTGGAAATTCGGTGGTTTTAATATCAGGTAATTTAAAGACAGCTAAAATGCCGGGAGGGGTTGCTAACGCCGAAATTCGTCCCATTACATCCTGATTTACTACATACTTTTCAACTTGCATTGAAGAAAGCAAGTTCAAACTATCTACCTCTTGGGTTATAACCAGATAACGAATTTTGAAACCATATTTTACCAAGTCTTGTACAGTTTTTAATCCTTCTGCCGTAAACAAGCGATGTTGATTTCTGAATTTTGCCTGTTGTAGTGAGCGTATTAACTGTTGCAAAGACCTACTAAGTTGCATGGAATATTAAAGTATAACAAAATTTAAAATGGATATCCAATTCCAATATTTACCCTTATCTGGTTTGGTTTTAGACTGGTAATTACCCAACGTTCAGCAAGCGGTTTGGTAGGATCGCGAAATGGAACGGCAATATCCACCCGAAAAATAAAGAAGCCAAGATTTAAACGTATTCCGGCTCCACCGCCCAACGCAAATTCCCTGTAAAATCGTTCCCAAACAAATTCGCCGTTTGGGCGGTCAGCATCTGCCCGAATCAGCCAAATGTTTCCTGCATCCATAAACAAGGCTCCTTCTAAAAACCGATAAATTTTAAAACGATATTCTATGTTGCCCAGTAATTTAATATCTCCCACTTGGTCCACCCGTCCGCTATCCAAGCCGGCAAAAGAACCCGGACCCAAAGTTCGGGGTAACCACGCCCGAAGGTCGTTTGCTCCCCCAATAAAGAAACTTTTTTCAAAGGGTAATACCAAGGAATTCCCATAAGGCAAGCCAAATCCGGCCATAGCCCGAAAAGCTAAATTGTGTTTAGCATTGAAAATTTTATAGTATCTAAAATCAAATTCGCCACGAACATACTGGGCATATCGAATGCCAAACATGGTGTGATATCCGTCAACCAAAGGATCTTGTCCGATAGCAGAAATCAGGTTCATTAAATTTCCTCCCAACTGTGCATTAAAACGGAAAAACAGGAAGTCTTTAAACTGGCTTACCTGCTGGCTATTAAAAAGAAACGTATAGGAGCCACCCCAAATAAAGTGGTTTCGAAAACTGTTTCGTACAAACTGGTCATTTACCGTTTCTATGTATTTGATGAATGATGAGTCCGGATCAATCGAAATCACACTTATTTCAATGGGATTATAGCTATGTTTAATAAACACATCAGAGCGATTAATGGATTGATTCCATTCATAACCAAATGCAAAACTGCTGATATAGCGAGTAAAGTCGGGCCTTTGCTGATAATTAAAAGAAAAACCGGTGCGTGTTTTAGGGCGAGTCCATTTGGCTACTCTATTTACTGGAATAGGAAATAAAAATCTTGGGGTAAGTAAAGAAAGTTGGGCTCCAACTTCCAATGTATTAAATGGGTTACCGCCTGTTTGTTGAATGGTGGTTGAGTCCCCTTGTATCACATTGACTTCCATACCACCGTTTACCCGAAATTCTAATATTTCAGCCCCTTTGAATATATTCCGGTTTTGGTAACTTAATCCAACGGATATTCCTAAGTTCCCTTCTGTGTTGGTACCTTGTAATTCAGCTCCTATGTTTTGCTTGGGCGATGGGGTTAATTCAATAATACAATCCAGCCAATCATAATCGCCTTGCATCGTTATTTCAGGAACGTAACGAATATTAATATACCTAAAATTTCTTAGGTCAGCAAAAGCACGTTTGGTTTTTTCTTCATCTCGGATACTAAATATTCCCCATTTAGAATAAAAAATAGAGCGGGATAAAATTTTAGGTTTAAATTTTAAATGTTCTTTCGGATAAAATTCATAATCGCCTAACCTTTTAGGTTCTCCAATTATTGAATCACGCTGGCCAAATTGAAAATTGGTAAATACCTGAACCTTTCGGTACATGAATTTTCGGTGCTCGTTGATAGTCTTGATTGAATCTCCCGATGAATAGGTATAATCAGGATTTAGAATTTTCATTTTAAGATTCATGTGAAACGGCTTGTGAAGCGTATCGGCTTCATAACGAATGAATTCCTTTTTAAAAAGATAATACCCTTCATCTCTAAAAAGTGTGGTTAGCCGCTCTCGTTCTTTGTCTAATTTATCACGGTCGTATTTCATTCCGGGTGTAAGCAAAGTTTTACTTGTGGCTGCATAATAATCTAAAGATGGATTAGGAATTTCTGTTGCTATCGAATCAATAAAATAAGCCGGACCACGGTTCACGAAATAATAAACTGTTGCTTTTTTTCTTTTTATTACAACAGAGTCTCTTACCGTTGCCCTAAAAAATCCCTTAGATTGGGCATACAATTGCATTTGTTTTTTTGACTTTTCAATCCGGAATGAATCGAGTAAAACCGGTGCTTCTCCAATTTTTTGAAGCCATTCGCCAAATAAGATTTTTTCTTTTTTTAGTTTCTTCTTCTTTTTACCTGGTGGTAACTGACTGTTGTATAGTTTTATTTTTTCATTCTTTGTTTTGAGGCGTTCACGCTGTTTTTCCTTTTTCTTTGCCAGCTTGATAGGGTTGGGCAAATTATATATTTGCAAGTAAAACCTGTATATCCCAAATAATTTGGTATTGGGCTTTTGTTGAATATAGCTGCGTATATCATCGCGTTCATTTTTGTTTTCACCCTCCTGAACTACTACATTACGCACCAATAAATATTCGTTTTCCTTAAGCCTGCGGGTAGGACTACAAGCTGTAACCATCCATAAGATAGTAACGGCAAAACCAACGATATGAAAAGGAATACGAGAAGCCATGAAGCTCAAATTCATGCGAAAATACAAAGAAATCATAGGTTTTAGGTATGCTTACTATTGAAACCTCTGGTTTAAAAAAATTATTAGCTTTGCTCCCATTAAATTCTGAAATCATGGCGATTGATAAAATTATTTCATTGTTAGGCAATCGAGCTGATTATTATTTGAATCATACCAGT
This sequence comes from uncultured Flavobacteriales bacterium, assembly GCA_937925455.1. Classification (GTDB taxonomy): domain Bacteria; phylum Bacteroidota; class Bacteroidia; order CAIKAF01; family CAIKAF01; genus BA4. Next base: position 11,056 of record CALEWF010000117.1, read on the forward strand.
AAAACCATCCCCAAAGAAATGCTTCATCCAGCCGGGCCCGATTTTATTGATACGCATTTCGGTCCATCCAACCGAAATCCACAGGTTCTTCGCAATCTTCAGGCCATTTATGGTACAGGTCGTTTGGCTAATACCGGTTATGTATCCATCCTTCCCGTAGATCAGGGAATAGAGCATTCTGCCGGTGCTTCGTTTGCCCCCAATCCAATTTATTTTGATCCTGAAAATATTGTAAAACTTGCTATTGAAGGTGGTTGCAATGCAGTAGCCTCTACTTATGGTGTGCTGGCTGCTTGTTCCCGGAAATATGCACATAAAATTCCATTTGTAGTGAAGATTAACCATAATGAGTTTATTTCATACCCCAATCGTTTCGACCAAATTATGTTTGGTACTATTGAAGAAGCTTGGAATTTGGGTGCCGCTGCAGTAGGTGCAACCATTTATTTTGGTTCTCCAGAATCTTCTCGTCAAATTGTAGAAGTAGCCCAAGCTTTCGAAAGGGCTCATGAACTGGGAATGGCTACCATTTTATGGTGCTACTTAAGAAATCCGTCTTTTAAAAAAGATGGTACTGATTATCATACTGCGGCTGATCTTACTGCCCAAGCCAATCACCTGGGAGTAACTATCCAGGCAGATATTATCAAGCAAAAACTTCCTACCAATAATGGGGGATATAAAGCATTGAATTTTGGTAAAACACACGATAAAGTTTATACTCAACTTACCTCTGAACACCCTATTGACCTTTGCCGCTATCAGGTTGCAAATTGTTACATGGGTAAAGTAGGATTAATTAATTCTGGTGGAGAATCTAAAGGTGCGTCCGATTTGGCAGAAGCAGTTACTACTGCTGTTATTAATAAGCGTGCCGGTGGCCATGGGCTAATTTCTGGCCGTAAGGCTTTCCAAAAGCCTATGAACGAAGGGGTAGAACTTTTGCATGCAATTCAGGACGTATATCTTTCAAATGAAATAACGATTGCTTAAATTCGATTTTGAATTAGCTTGAGTAGTATGTGGTTTAAACGAAATAAGGAAGGAATATTAACTTCTACTTCCGAGAAAAAGGAAACCCCCGAAGGTTTGTGGTATAAGTGCCCTTCTTGCAAGGAAATAATGCCGGCCGAAGATCATGAATCTGATTTGTGGGTTTGTAAATCTTGTGGATTTCATGAAAGAATCGGCTCTGAAGAATATTTTCATATATTGTTTGACGAAGGTAAGTGTAAAAAGCTAGATGTTAACCTCAAAGCCGTTGATGCATTAGGTTTTAAAGATACTAAAAATTATGCAGACCGTTTAAAAGAAGCTCGTGAAAATACTGGGTTAACCGATGCTATACAAACTGCCACCGGAAAAATTAATGGTCGTGAAATGGTGGTTTGTTGTATGGATTTTAGTTTTATTGGCGGTTCGATGGGAACGGTGGTAGGTGAGAAAATTTCACGTGCCATAGACCATTGTATTCGCTACAAAAAACCATTGATTATAATTTCAAAATCTGGCGGTGCCCGCATGATGGAAAGTGCTTATTCCCTTATGCAAATGGCAAAAACATCGGCTAAACTTACCTTGTTATCTAAAGCAAAATTGCCCTATATTTCGGTTTGTACTGACCCCACAACGGGTGGTGTTACCGCATCGTTTGCCATGTTGGGCGATGTAAATATTGCCGAACCTAAAGCATTGATTGGTTTTGCAGGCCCGCGAGTAGTTAAAGAAACCATTAAAACCGACTTGCCGGAAGGTTTTCAGCGTTCAGAATTTTTATTGGAAAAAGGATTTTTAGATTTTATTGTTGAACGCAAACATCTCAAAGAAAAAATTTCGTTTGTGGTAGAGGCGTTGATGAATGAAAAAAATAAAAAGTGATGGGAAAGCTGACATTGGTAGCCGGAGCTAGCACTCATCCATTCAGATTTTCATTCAAAGCGGCTCACATGTTGAAACAATTTGGGCATCCTGTATATTTAGTTGGCCGTACCCCTGGTGAAGTGGCTGGTGAGCCTATTCATACATCCTGGCCAGAAAAATTAGACCGATTAGATACAATAACTTTGTATTTAAATCCGGTACATCAGGCCATTGTAGCTGAAAAAATCATTACATTAAACCCTAAGCGAATTATTTTTAATCCGGGAGCTGAAAACGATGAATTAGCCTTTAAGGCTCAACGCGAAGGCATTGAGGTTGAATATGCTTGTACTTTGGTAATGTTAAATACCGGGCAATACTGATTGCGAAAAATAAATTTATTTTTTTTCAGGAAGTTGTTACTTTTGCAAATGCAATATAATAAAAAGGTCCTGTGGCCGAGGGGCTAGGCAGAGGTCTGCAAAACCTTTTACAGCGGTTCGAATCCGCTCGGGACCTCAAAAAAATAATAAAGTTGCCGATGAGGCAGCTTTTTTTATTTTACAAACATTCCAAAGTCCACATGCTCTTGTTTGTATCACTGCTACTCAATATAAATTTTTATCACCATATTTCAATAAAACTTTTGTAATCAGGCTGCCCATGGGGCTGTCCGTTCCAAGTCCTCGGGGCTCAGCCACACAGGGCATCGGGGTAGCGGTGT
>CALEWF010000118.1 GCA_937925455.1 uncultured Flavobacteriales bacterium
ACAAAGCACTCAAAGAAAATGCACACAACGCACTCAAAGAAAGAGTTATGATAAAAAACAACCGCACTTTGTGCCCATTGTGGTAAAAAATCAATAACACGATAACAATGTTGATTAGTTGGTAAACAAATTAAATCATAGCTCACGGATGCACACCGATGCAACAGACGAACACCAATTCAATCTGTGCCAATCCGTCTTATCCGTGTCATCCGAGTGCTATTTATTAGACTGGATTTTTATCCGCCTGTGTGTAATTGAAAAATTTAATGGATATTTGAAACAGATTGAACCTAACATGAAAAAAGCCTTAATAACGGGAATTACCGGACAAGACGGGGCCTATTTGGCAGAGCTGCTGCTTAGTAAAGGCTATGAAGTACATGGAATAAAACGCCGCTCGTCGCTCTTTAATACGCAACGCATAGACCATTTGTATCAAGACCCGCATGCTCCAAATGCCCGCTTATTTTTACACTATGGCGATCTGACGGAAGGAACGGGCATCATACGCATTATTCAGGAAGTACAGCCTGATGAGATTTATAATTTAGGTGCTATGAGCCATGTTAAAGTGAGCTTTGATCAACCGGAATATACCGCCGATGTGAATGCTTTAGGAACCCTACGAATTTTAGAAGCTATTCGATTGTTGGGATTAACCATGCACGTGCGTTTTTTTCAATCATCAACTTCAGAATTATATGGATTGGCTCAACAAATACCACAAAATGAACGTACCCCGTTTTATCCCCGTAGCCCGTATGCTGTTGCCAAGCTTTATGCGTACTGGATAACGGTCAATTACCGCGAAGCTTATGGCATGTATGCCGTAAATGGTATTTTGTTTAATCATGAATCGCCGCTACGCGGCGAAACCTTTGTAACTCGTAAGGTGAGCCGTGGTGTGGCTGCCATGGCATTGGGTTTAACCGATTGTTTGTATGTAGGAAATTTGGATGCTCAACGCGACTGGGGACATGCTAAAGACTATATGGAAGCTGTATGGCTAATGATGCAACAACCTACACCTGATGATTTTGTAATTGCCTCCGGCCAGACCCGCAGCATTCGGCAACTCATAACTGAAGCCTTTAAACAGGTAGGAGTTACTTTGTCTTTTCAAGGTAAAAAAGAACATGAAATAGGTATTGTAGAAGCAACTGAAAATACCCACTATCATTTTACTCCGGGGCAAATTGTTGTACGCATAGACCCTCGCTATTTTCGGCCTACTGAAGTTGACTTGCTGGTAGGCGATGCATCCAAAGCGCATGCAAAACTTAACTGGAAACCACGCTACACTTTTGAACAAATGATGCAGGAAATGATAATGGCCGATTTGAATCATTTTAAAAACTTAAAAATGTATCATGGATAAACATGCCCGCATTTACGTAGCCGGACACCGGGGCATGGTGGGTTCTGCCATCGTTCGCTTGCTGCATCAGCAGGGCTTTTCAAACGTGGTGGTAAAAACCCGCCAAGAATTAGACCTGCGCAATCAGCAGTCGGTGATTGATTTTTTTGAGCAAACCCGACCGGAATATGTATTTGTAGCAGCTGCCAAAGTAGGCGGCATTCATGCTAATAATACCTATCGGGCAGAATTTATCTATGATAATTTGATGATTGCCACCAACCTTATTCATCAAAGCTATGTGTATGGGGTAAAGAAGTTATTGTTTTTAGGTTCATCATGCATTTATCCCAAACTTGCACCTCAACCGCTTAAAGAAAGTTATTTGCTTACCGGGCTGTTAGAACCTACCAATGAGCCGTATGCAGTGGCTAAAATTGCAGGCATCAAGCTGTGTGAAAACTATAGGTTGCAATATGGGTGTAATTTTATTTCAGCTATGCCTTGTAATTTGTATGGACCAAATGATAATTATCATCCCGAAAATTCGCATGTGATACCAGCATTGCTGCGTAAATTTCATGAAGCCAAACAAAACCAACTGCCTCAGGTAACAATTTGGGGAAGCGGTGATGCATTACGCGAATTTTTGCATGTGGATGATTTGGCAGCTGCCTGCTTGTACCTTATGAAACATTACAACGATTTGGCTTTTGTAAATGTAGGCTCGGGTGAAGAAATAAGCATTCGGGAATTGGCATTGATGATTAAAGAAATTACAGGATACAAGGGTGAACTTCTTTTTGATACATCATATCCAGACGGTACGCCACGTAAATTCTTAGACAGTTCTGTGATTCGTGCCATGGGTTGGATGCCCATTTATTCCCTTCGTACAGGCATTACTCAGGTGTACCGCCAAACCTTTGTATCTTAGCAGATATTCCTTTAAATGCGAATTAATTCTATTTACACCGGTTATCAATTTTACATCAGCATGAGCGATGTGGCCATTGCCGTTGTAACCGTTTTGGTAATTTTGGTATTTGCATTTTTTCGAAGTAATAGCAGATTAAATAAACAACCGCTTTACAAATACTACTTACGTGGTTTGTTGTTCAAATTATTCGGAAGCTTAGCCTTTGCACTATATTATGCCAATTATTTGGATGGTGGCGATACAGTTTCGTATTGGTATGGTGCAGAAGCCATAAAGAATTTATTTTATCAAAATCCGTTATTGTATTTTCAGGAACTATTTGGAGAAACTAATTGGACTGATTATTTTAATATCTATAATGAAAATACAGGTTGGCCACCCAGCTCAATTTACCGTTCCGCCCGGCATTTTAATACGTGCCGTATAACCAGTGTGGTGGCTATAATAGTACCTTTTTCGTTTTTAGGGCAAACCTTTGCCATGGGTTTTCTGGCATACCATGCTACATTTAAATTGTATCTCACCTTTGTACGCAATTTTCCTCATATTGAAAAACAGCTTCGCCTGGGTATTTTGTATGTACCTTCTGTTCTTTTCTGGTGTTCGGGCATTATGAAAGATACCATTGTGCTGATGGGGGTTTGCAACATTGTTTACGAAACTGATCAGTTTTTGAGTCGCACCGAAAGCAAAAAACGCTTGCGGTTTTTTATTCGAATAATTTTTTGGGGATGGCTGATATTTTTGGTAAAACCTTATGTAGTAATTTCCATGATGCCAGCCTGGTTAGCCTGGATGAATTACGAAACCATTAAACGCATTCAAAGCCCCGTTCTCAAGTATTATTTGTTGCCTTTTGTGGTAATAGGTACGTTTTCACTGGCTTTTTACCTGTATGTAAATTCATCAGGCAAAGGCGAATTTGCTGCTGATAATATTTTAGAAAAAGCTTTGGTAAGCCGCAAAGATTTTGCTACCAACGTTACATACGGTAAAAACCGTGCAAAAGTAGAAGTTATTGACAACCCTACGTCTGACAATATTTTACGGGCTGTCCCCGAGTCCATCATCATGGGATTATTTCGCCCTTTTATTTGGGAAGCACGTAGCCCAGCTATATTTATTTCTGCACTCGAAAATTTTTTCTTGCTAATCTATTTTATACTTGCATTAGTCAAATTGAAATTGATTGGATTAATAAGTTTTATTCGCAGCCATCCTTTGCTTTTATTTTCTGTGCTTTTCAGCATCGTGCTGGCTTTTGTGGTTGGTTTTACTACACCACTCTTTGGTGCCATGGTAAGATTTCGTACACCGTTTTTGCCGTTTTGGGTTGCGTTTATGATAATTGCTATTTATCATATTCGCTCTTTGCCAAAAATACAATACAAGTAATTATGCCCATATTGTCATTCGTATTTTTTAAATCCATCATTTAAAAAATATAAATCCCAAAAGTATCGTTAGAAATTTTTAATCATATTTCATTCGAGGGGGGGCAGCCGCGTGTTCCTTTGCCTCTTGGGGTCGGATTTATCCGGTGCCCCATCTGCTGCGGATGGCAGTGGAAAGCCCGGAGGGGCGAAGCCCACAGGGCACGGGGTGGCGGGGCTGAGGGCACGAAGACACCGCTACCCCGATGCCCTGTGTGGCTTAGCCCCGAGGACTTGGAACGGACAGCCGCTTTGAGCAGCCTTAAATAAATAAGCTAATAACAATTTTGAGATAATGCTTAATTCGGATAATCTCAGAAGGTCTTCAATAAGCGAACCACTTGCTGTTCGCCACGATAATACACAGTTACAGCATACACTCCAGCCGATAATAAAGAAGCATCATATTGTAAAGTATGTAATCCCACAGTAAATTGAACAGTTTGCTCATATATCAATTTTCCTTGCAAATCGGTAATAGTAATAATCGCTTCGTCGGCTATAGGAATATTGATATGCATTGAAAATTGACCTTTTGTAGGATTGGGGAAAGGTGAAAAGACCGTAAATACGTTTTGCAAAGGCACGCATAAAGTTTTATTCAAAAGGGTATCACTAATAATTCCCGTTATTTCTTTAATTCGTAAACAACAAAACGATGAACCATCTATAGGCAGTTGTATGCTATAAGGTGTTTGGTAATTGAGGGTATTGCCAATAAATAATTCGCCTTGCCAGTTTTCTAAGGCTGGTTGGGCGCCTTCAATCCAACCTTCTAATTGCATGCCTGTAATGGTAACTGTTGAGAGGTTTTGAATGGAGGCTTGCAGTTGTACATATCCATTGTTTTGTGTACAAACCAGATTGTTGAGCTGCACATCAAATACTGGCATTACCACATTTATGGTACGTGTAGCAGTATCGCTGCATCCGTTAGCATCGGTAACTATCAGCGTTACCGGGTATAAGCCCACCTGCTGGTAAGTATGCGTAATTGGACTGCCGGTTGCGGTAGTGTTATCACCTAAATCCCATGCTATGCTAACGCCGGGTGTACCGTTGTATTGAAGCACTGTATTGAGTGGTGGGGCACTGACCTGGGGTGTAGCTGTGAATGATGCAACGGGTGGGTTTTTAATAAACACATTGGTTTTTATACTATCTACACAGTTATCAGAGGAAGTTACAATGAGCTTTATCTGCCTTAAGCCTGATTGATGGAAGGTAACAGATTGTGGGTTTTGATTGCCAACATTTGCACCGCTGATGCTCCATTGCCATTGGGCGGGTAAAGTGTTGCTGTAATTACTGTTATCAGTAAGCAAATACGTTTGCCCGCGGCATAAAGTATCATCCGGCAGAAGCAATGCAGCATCTACAAACTTATTGATGTACAGTGTATCGGTGTAGGCATGCTTGCAGCCGTTATCGGTTGAAACAACCAAGGTTACCGGATAAATTCCAGGTGTCATGTAAGTAAAACTTGGATTTATTACTCCTGATGAATCATTGGATGTAGTTCCGAAATACCACTGATAGGTTGTGATGTTAAGAGGAAATCCTGCAAAACTTAAATTATTAAAAACTACCGGCTCTCCCAAACATTCTTTGTTTACAGTGAAATTGGCTGTGCCAGCCGGTTTAATTTGTACCATTTGGCTTAATGTGTCTTTGCATCCCATGCTGTTTGATATAATTAATTGAACAGGGTAAACACCATGGGTTGGATAACTAAATTGCGGATTAGCTACATTGGATGTATCATTGGCAAGGGAAGGCACACCAAAGTTCCAATGCCATTGTGTTAAAGTTCCAGCGTTTGCAACAGACTGATCTGCGAAAAAAGCATTTCCTCGTTCGCAACTATCTATCACCACAAAATTAGCCGAGGGGGGTGGCCATATAGCTATCCATTGAGTAGTGTCATCACTACACCCTACATCTGTTGTTACGGTTAGTGTTACTAAATAATTACCGGGTAAAGAAAATGTATGAACGGGATGTTGGGTAGTTTCTATTGGACTTCCATCGCCCCAATTCCAATTCCATTGTTGTATTACATTTCCAGTTGTACTTTGATCAGTAAATAGGGTAGGGCTGTCTGTGCAAAAATTTTGAGCAGCAAATGAAGCATGAGGCGCATTGCCTACTATGGTAATGTGAATGGTGTCTTGAGCGGTACAGCCTAATGAATTTATTGCAGTAACCCAATATAACCCTGTTGTATTAACAATAGTAGTACTATCCACACTACCTGTGTTCCATAAATAACTTGCTCCTGCTCCAGCGGATACATTTAATCCGATGCGATTGCCAGAACATAATGACGTATCATTTCCAAGAGTAGCTAAAGAAAAGTTATTTAGAGTTAACTGAATGGTATCAGAGTAAAAATGACACCCTAATGAGTCTGTAACTCGATAAAAATATGAGCCATGGTTGTGAATGTAAATTGCTGAATCACTATCTCCCGTTGACCATATGAACGAATACATATTACCTGATAAACCAGAATTCCAAAGCAAGCTATCTCCCAAACAAATTGTAGAATCGTTTAAAGAAGCAGGGTGGGGGTAGGAAAATTCAACATAGATAGTATCGCTGCTTAAATTTCCCATTTTATCAACTACTTGTACCCAATAATTTCCTGTTTGATTAACGGTTATTGAAGGTGTGGTTGCTCCGGTTGACCAAACATAGCTGGCATAACCGGTTTGAGCTTGCAATACCTTAGGGCAAAAAGAATAATTTTCATAGATATCAGGTCCAAGATTAACCGGAGGAAAATATTTAAAACGAAGGTATTGTTCAATGTTTTGTATTTCAGAAATACTCAAAATATTATCAAAAATTAAAACTTCTGCTACATCAATATAGGCGTGATAAGAAGGATTATTGGTTTCATCTCCTAATGCAGCTAATGTAAACCCTCCAGGATTAGAAGTGCCCGGAAATCCAGACATTGGCAAATTGGTAAAATTATTTCTCACAAATGAATTAGAGCCATCATATTGCATTGCAAAAATCTGATAACCTAAAGGACCTGAACTCGTGGTTGAAGAATAAAAAGAACCGCCATAAAAAACATAATAATTATTTCCATCGGTTCCAAGTCTGAAAAGATTGCTTGAAATTCCATCGAATATGAAATTAGAAAAAGAAAGCTCTTTTTTATTAAATACTAAAAATATAGTTACAGGTTGATTTAATGTAAAAGGATTGGTCTTTAGATATTGAGAGATACCATCAAAACTAACCACATGATGATTATTTAACTCATTGGTAAGTAATTGAGGCTGTCTGAGGGTATTGCTTTGAAGTCCATGATGATTATTTAAAGACTTGTCAGACCATTGTGATATAGCTCCACCAGTATGAATAATTCCAAAATCAGGATCCCACCATAGCTTTAGTCCGGGAATATTTTGAATAGTAATTATATTTATTGTATAAACTGAAGACCAAGAAGAAGAGGTAAAACCATTGAAAGAATTAACTCTCCAAAAATACGTTCCCGGTGTTAAGCCCGAAACTAAAATCTCGTTATTAGTTAAAGTATTATTTTGATATACAATGGTTGTAAAATTTACATCACTAGCAATTTGAAAGTGATATGATACAGAACCAGAAACTGGATTCCATTGAAATAATATTGAAGATGAGTCGCAAGTATAATTATTAAATGGTGAAACAAGTTGAGGCTGAGCTTGTAACTTTGGGGATAAAATACACAAAAAGAAGGCTAAATGTATGTACAGAATAACATGATATTTTTTTTTCATATACTATTCATCAAAACTTGACTATATTTGCATATATGCTTTTACAAGTTTGTAAATTTAAGCATTCTAAATCTTAAAATCAATTGTTTTGAAAACAATAATCAGTTCAGAAAACGATTCTCTTGGATTTAAACTTAAAGAATTATTATCATACAGGGAGCTAATACAGCTTTTAGCATATCGTGATTTTAAAGTTAGATATGCACAAACATTTTTAGGTTTTTTATGGGTAATGATTCAACCATTATTAACCTTATTGATTTTTATTTTTGTTTTTGACAAAGCTTTAAAAATAAATACTCTTAATGTGCCTTACCCTGTCTTTATGATGAGTGGCATGATAACATGGTCGCTTTTTTCATATATTTTGAATCAGTCTGGA
>CALEWF010000119.1 GCA_937925455.1 uncultured Flavobacteriales bacterium
TTACCAAAAAACAAAAGAGGAGAAATAGGCCTCACTTATATTTATGGAATTGGTAGAAGTACTGCTCGTAAAATTCTAGATTCAGCGGGTATTGATCGAGATATTAAAGTAGGAGAATGGAATGATGAGCAGCTGACAAAAATTCGTAATTATATTAACAACGAGCTAAAGGTTGAAGGAGCGTTACGTTCTGAAGTTCAACTTAGCATTAAGCGTTTGATGGATATAGGATGTTACCGTGGAATTCGTCATCGTGTAGGATTGCCTGTGCGTGGCCAAAAAACCAAGAATAACTGTCGTACCAGAAAAGGTAAGCGTAAGACGGTAGCAAACAAGAAAAAGGTAACTAAGTAATTGAATATATAATCGTTTTTGTACTATGTCAAAACAAAAGCAAGCAAAGAAAAATGTTAAAGTAGAAGCAGTGGGGCAATGCCACATTAATGCTACTTTTAACAATATTATTATATCGCTGACCAATAATATGGGTCAGGTAATTTCCTGGTCGTCTGCAGGTAAAATGGGTTTTAAAGGTTCAAAAAAAAATACGCCTTATGCCGCTCAGATGGCAGCTCAGGATTGTGCCAAGGAAGCTTTCGATTACGGACTTCGTAGGGTAAAAGTATTTGTGAAAGGTCCGGGTGCAGGTCGTGAATCTGCAATTCGTACCATTCATAATGCAGGAATTGAAGTTACTGAAATAGTGGATATTACTCCAATTCCTCACAATGGGTGTCGTCCGCCTAAAAAGCGTAGAGTTTAATTATTTAAGTAAGTATTTAGTATAAAGTTTATAAAAATGGCAAGATACACAGGTCCCAGATCAAAGATTGCAAGAAAGTTTAGAGAGCCTATCTTCGGACCGGATAAACATCTTCAAAAAAAGAATTATCCGCCCGGAATGCATGGCCCTTCTAAGAGAAAGAGAAAGCAGTCAGAATATGCGGTTCAGTTGCAAGAAAAGCAAAAAGCCAAATATACGTATGGAATTCTTGAAAGGCAGTTCCGCAAGATGTTCGACAAGGCATCACGTACTCGTGGTATTACAGGTGAAATATTGTTGATTCTTTGCGAATCAAGATTAGATAATGTAGTTTACCGTTTAGGCATTGCACCAACCCGTTCCGCTGCTCGTCAATTGGTATCTCATAAACATATAACTGTAAATGGAGAAGTTATAAATATTCCATCTTATCAATTAAAAGCGGGTGATAAAGTAGCTGTTCGTGAAAAATCGAAATCTTTGGGCGTGATTTTAAACTCTGTAAGCAACAGTCAAGTAAAATACGATTGGCTGAGTTGGGATCATGCTACCATGACAGGTACTTTTGTAATGCCACCTCGCCGTGAGCAGATTCCTGAAAATATTAAGGAGCAGTTAATTGTTGAATTATATTCTAAATAATTTTTAAACACCAAATACATCATATACACATGGCAATTCTAGATTTTCAGAAGCCGGATAAAGTGATCATGATAGAATCAGATGACTTTAAAGGCAAATTCGAATTCAGACCTCTTGAACCCGGATATGGTATTACTATTGGTAATTCATTGCGCAGAATTTTACTTTCTTCTCTAGAAGGGTTTGCTATTACTACCTTAAAAATTGAAGGTGTAAGCCATGAGTTTTCCACTATTAAAGGGGTGGTAGAAGATGTAACTGAAATTATACTTAATCTTAAAAAAGTTCGTTTTAAAAGACAAATTGATACCATTGATCATGAACGAGTAATCATCAATTTCAGTGGTTCTGATAAATTTGTAGCAGGAGACATCGGAAAATTTACTTCTGCATTCCAAGTTCTTAATCCGGATTTGGTGATCTGCAACATGGATGAAAATGTGAAACTTAATATTGAACTTACTATTGAAAAAGGTCGTGGATATCGTCCTGCAGAAGAAAATAAGCATGGTGGCCTTGATCCAGGTGTAATTCCAATTGATAGCATCTTTACCCCTATCGTTAATGTAAAGTACAATATTGAAAACTACCGGGTAGAACAAAAGACTGACTACGAAAAACTGGTAATTGAAGTACAGTCAGACGGTTCTATTCATCCTAAAGAAGCATTGAAAGAAGCAGCAAAAATTTTGATTCATCACTTCATGTTATTCAGTGATGAAAAAATCACCTTGGATACTGTGGAGAAATCACAGTCTGAAGAATTTGATGAAGAGGCACTGCACATGCGTCAATTATTGAAGTCTAAGTTGGTTGACATGGATTTGTCAGTGCGTGCATTGAATTGTTTGAAAGCTGCTGATGTTGAAACGTTGGGTGATTTAGTATCATTCAATAAAAATGATCTTCTCAAGTTCCGCAACTTTGGTAAAAAGTCGTTGGTAGAATTAGAAGATTTGGTTCGCTCCAAGGGATTACACTTTGGAATGAATGTAGCTAAATATAAATTGGATAAAGACTAATAACGAGGCTGTGAAGCCCTGAAAATTGAACTGAGATGAGACACGGAAGAAAAGACAATCATTTAGGAAGAAAGGCCGGACACCGTCGTGCTTTACTGGCCAACTTGGCTGTTTCGCTAATTATGCATAAGCGAATTACTACTACCTTGGCTAAAGCAAAGGAGTTGCGTAAATACTTAGAGCCACTGGTTACCAAAAGTAAAGTAGATTCTACTCATTCACGTCGTATTGTATTCAGTTACTTAAACAATAAAGAAGCTGTTACTGAATTGTTCCGTGAAGTATCCGCAAAAATTGCTGATCGTCCGGGAGGTTATCTTCGTATCATTAAGCTTGGTAACCGTCAAGGCGATAACGCCGAAATGGCAATGATTGAGTTTGTTGATTACAATACCAATTTGCTGAAGGATAAATCTGCTAAGGCTCCGGCTAAGAAGCGTACCCGCCGTTCCGGATCTTCTAAGCCCAAAGCTGAAGTTCCACAGGTTACCGAAACAACAGAAACTAAAGAAGAAGCCGCTGAATAAGCTTTGGTTCAAATTTTTGATAAAAAGCCCGGTATTACCGGGTTTTTTATTTTTTTCTGATCATCATCAATCCGTCTCTTAGTGGTAATAACAAATGTTCAACGCGTTCATCTGCATGTATAAATTCATTGAATTGACGAATTGCCCGTGTTTCCAAATCATCTTCATTAGCATCTACTACTTTTCCGCTCCATAGTACATTGTCAGCAATAATCCATCCACCATGTTTTACCTGATTAAAAACAAGGTTGTAATAATTTAAATAATTCTCTTTATCGGCATCTATAAACACCAAGTCCCAGGTTTCTTTGAGGCTAGGAATAATATTTAATGCATTGCCAATATGAAGCGAAATTTTATTTGCAAGTCCTGTTTTATCAAAATATTTACGAATAATGGATTCTAGTTCATCATTTATATCAATGGTATGTAGTATCCCATTTTCATTTAATCCTTGGGCTAAACAAATGGCAGAATAACCGGTATAAGTTCCTATTTCTAAAATTCTTTCAGGCCTAATAAGCTTACTAATCATTTGCAAAAATAGTCCTTGTATGTGGCCACTAAGCATACGTGGGCGCAATACTTTAGCATGAGTTTCTCTGGCTAGTTCTTGAAGAATCTGCATTTCTTCTGTTGAATGCTCCTGAACATATTGTTCAATATCTGGTGGTAAAAAATCCATTGCGATGTTAATTGGGTTCAAATAATAATTCACTGATTCTATTTTCTGAAAATACTTTGTTTGCGCATTCTAAAATTTGGGAGGCGGTTACTTTATCAATTTTTTTATATGTAATTTCTAATGATTCGAATTCGTTAAAAATAAGATAGCTTCGCGCCATGACATTCAACAGGTGGCTATGGTTTTCACTGGCTAAAGCTAATTGGCCTTTTACCTGTTTTTTTAATTTTTCCATTTGAATTATTCCCAATCTTTTATTTCTCAAATCACGAAGTTCCCGGTAAATTAAATCTCTTGTTTTATGAAAATTTTTAAAATCGGTGGCATAGTAAATCCACCACAAGCCGGTATCATCAAACGGTGTATAATTTGATTCTATAAAATAGGTGTATCCGTATTTTTCACGAATATGCATGTTGAGTCGTGAATTTAGTGAAGGACCTCCCAGCAAATTGTTAAGCATATAAAATGCTATTCGATATTTATGAGTTACCGAATAAGCAATGTTGCCTATGATGCCATGACAGGAATGGTTATCTTTTTTTAGAATTTCTGTTTTTGGAGTATAGTTTTTAAATATTTTTCTATTAAAGTTTCGTTCAGTAGGTTTTACATGCCCAAATTGTTTTTTTATTTCGGTTGCTACTGTTTCAAACGGTAAATTCCCAATGTAGCAAACTATTATTTGGTCAGTGGTGTAGGTTCTTTTTAAAAACTGTTTAATTTTTGCAGGTGTAAATGACATGACACTTTTTTCTGTACCTAAGATATTGCTTCCTAAGGAATGACCATCAAAAACTAATTGATCAAACAAATCACTAATTTCTTCCGAAGGGTCATCTCGATAGGCCTTTATTTCATCTATAATTACTGCTTTTTCTTTTTCCAGCTCTTTTTCAGGAAATACCGAGTTAAACAATATGTCGGCCAATAACTCATATGCTCGTGAGGTATATTCTGTCAAAAAAGAAGCATAAATAAAGGTGTTTTCTTTGGTAGTAAATGCATTGAGTTCGCCTCCCACTTCATCTATGCGGTTAAGGATATGAAAGGCTTTTCTTTTTTTAGTGCCTTTAAAAAACATGTGCTCCATTAAATGAGCTACTCCTTGTTCATGAGCAGTTTCATCTCTGGAGCCCGTATTTATCAATACGCCCACATGAGAGATGGGGGAATGAACCTGATAATAGGCAATTCGAATATGATTAGCAAGCTCTAAAAATTTAGAATGCAAGCTGTTTATTTTATCAATTTTATAGTTACTGATTGATTTTCATCTCTAAGTTTAAGTGAATATATTCCTTTATTCCAAGTTTCGGGAATAGATATCACCAATAAATTATTATCCACTGTAATTTTTGTATTCCATAATAATCTTCCCAGTGCATCGTAGATATCTGCATATTGAGGAATGAATTTTGAACTATCCCAATGAATAAATAATTGTTCAGCCAGCGGATTAGGATATACTTGTATTCCAGAAAATGATAGGTTTGCTATAGTTGCAGGGCTTAATAAAAATTGGCCATTGCTTGATTGAGTGCTTGAAAATAGCCCGGCTTGATTAATAGCTCTTACATTCACATAATACATGGTATTAGGCACTAAACTCAATGATGATAATGTGGCCTGTGTTTGTATTCCTACATTAGTCCAGTTCACAACATTGGTAGCTCCCGGCGATAGTCCTACTGATACTTCGTAACCTGCAATGCCTGAATTATTATCTTGCGAAGCATTCCAGTGTGCCGTGATTTGATGGGATGTGTAGAATGTATCTATTTCGCCGGTTAGTCCGTCATTGACCCAAGTAATGGTATCTGGTGCTGTAAAGTCTATATCCGTTAATTCATGGGTTATTAATGATAAATTGAATGCTGAGTCGGTAATTAAACTATATATTTTTCCTGCAGCCATTGCGGGTGTATCATTGCAATAACGCAAATCATCTGTTGAAGTATTACCCACATGAATTGTTGTAGATGTGCTGCGACTACGAAATATTTTTAAGTTATCTGCAAAAAATAAACTGTTTCCGTTTCTGAAAGAGATATAATCTCCTTGTTGAATGGGGAAAGGATCAGTCCACGTGCCTGATAGCTTATTATTGATATACACACGGTGTGTACCGGTTACCTTGTCATATACCAATGTTATGTTATACCAAGTTCCGGCAGAAATAGGAACAGGAACTACTTTTTCTTGTGAAAATGTATCATTCGTTACCTTATAAAATTCAAGGGTTTGCTGCTCAATTCGGAACCAAATGAAGTATGAATTTCCACGATTGGTTAATGAAGGTTGATCGCAGAAATAATGAAAACCTCCTCTGCGGTTAGTTCCGCTTCCTTCAATTTTTAAGTCAAATTGATAGATATGAATATCAGATAAATTTTGATTAAGTGGTGCATAAATATTAGTGTTTGATAATGATTGATTGGTTTGTGTGATAGCACCGGATTGGATATTCCAAGTTCCTGTTACCGTTTGCCAGTTGGAAGTTATTTGTGTGAAATCATCTATAAAATATCCACGATTAGGATTTGTACTTTCTAGGTTATTGGTCATTTCAGAAACTAAATAGCAGGTTTCTAAAACACCACTTCCGTTTATATTATCAGCATCATTAAAGTTAGCTATAAAGTCGTTGGTTTTCCATCCAGAGGCAATCACAGGTTGTGTTGTTGGTGCCGTCCAATCAATTTTGTATGCCTGAGTAAATTCTGAAGACCAGTTATTAGAATTATCTACTAATAAGGTGTAAACTTTTCCGGCTGGAGTTATTGAATTGGGACTTTCGTATCTGAAATCAAACAATGGATTGTTACCAACGGTAACCACAATTTCACTTCCACGAGTTTTGTAAACTTTAAAATCATCAAATGATGCTAAGCAATCTCCGTTTCTAAATGAAACGTATGCTCCAGATTGGAGTGGATTAGGATCAGTATAACTTCCAATAAGCTGATCATTTAAATAAGCCATAATAACACCAGAAGATGGATGATATATCACTTTACAATCAAACCAGGTATTGGTTGGAATATTGATATTTACCTGTAATACCATATTTAATACATCATTATTTGTGCGATATAATTCAAAACGATTATTATCATCGCGATACCAAGCTAAATAGGAATTTCCACGATTGGGTAGGGTAGGATCATCAACAAAGAAATGCAACCCCGAACGTTTATTGGAACCAGTTCCACTTATGTAAGCCTTCCAATGATATAAGTAACCTGTCTGATTGGTTTGTGTTAGTGGGTAATAGATGTTTGTATTAGTAATAGAAGCATCGGTTTGGTTAAGGGTTTGACTATTATTATTCCAGGTTCCTGTGGCAGGCGTCCATGATGAGCTTAAACTATGGAAATCATCGCGAATAAAACCGTTGGAAGGATTGGTATTCCAAGAAGTGCCATTAAAATCTATTGTTTGATAAAAACGATCACGAACGCCGCTTCCATCCGGAGAATCTTCGTCTTCAAATTTTACAGTAAAATTAGATGATTTCCACGGATAATCAATAATTTGAGTATAGGGAGGATCTAAATCAGGAGGAGCAGTACAAGAATCTATAATGGCTTTGGTGGATAAACGAATGGTAGGCATACGTGAAATCATATCTGTTCCCGGACACGAAGTATTTCCAATGGCATTATGATAGGTAATCCTTGGTTGCGGTTGATAACCATATGATTGTGTAAGCATGGTAGCAATTTCGAGCGGATCTAATGATTTATGAACAAACCACCATGCCATTACTCTGTGAAGTTTGTCTAATTGTTGCGGTGTAGCAATGCTTACATCCAAATTCCCCAAAAAGTTGATGCCGATAGAGGTGCTATTGGCATTTCCTGCATGTGCTCCACGTACATCTATATTGGGGAGGTTCGGATTATGTCGTCCTTGATAAAAGTTTCCGTATTTATCAATTAAATAATTATAACCAATGTCAATCCACCCTAATGAATTTACATGATAGTTCCAATATGAGCGAACTACGCCAACCGCATCGGTGTAGGTATTCGGAGATGCTCCGTGATGGATAACAATGTGTGTGGCATTGATATTAGTAACTGTATATCCTGCATTAACCGATGAACATGGAGCAGCACCACCACACCAACTGCTGCGTGGAATAATTTGAGGAAATGGCGGACAGTTTCTTGTATTCCCAATTTCAATGGGTTCGATTGATTGGGTTTCTTCAGTAATTTCATTCCCGTCAAATATATCAATCACCCATTTTTCCGTAAAAACTGGAATATGTATAAATATTTCTAATTCCTGATGCGAAGTAGCATCCATGGTAAATAATGCATCTGTCCAATACATCTCGGTAGGCGTATCTTCAGGATAAAAATCGGCTTCACCTACTTGCCAAGCATCCCAATTATCATTTAACTTACGGGTTCTAAAATTAATTTTAAGTTGAGAAAGGTCAGTTACATTTTGATTGATTTTCCATCCGCTGCCTAAGCAAGAAAATGTATGCTGAGGTTGCAGCAATACTTCATAATTGCCAGGTGAAAGGTTATAAAAAATATAGCGAGTAGCCGAAACTCCACGACGAGAAGATTCATTACTTATTTCATTAGGCACTAAAGTTTGCTGGGTAAATGAAAAATTATAAAGTATTACAAGGAGTAGAAATGAGAGATTTTTCATGATTTATTAGGATTTGAAAACAAAATTAAGAAAATGTAGCTAGTTAAAAAACAACTTTAAAACTTATTTTGTAAACTGTAATACAGGCTTTAATGTTTTACAAATAGGTTACATATTGTTAATAAACATACACAGTTTTCTAACGGATTTTTAATTTTAAAATAACGAGGGTACT
>CALEWF010000120.1 GCA_937925455.1 uncultured Flavobacteriales bacterium
GTATTTGGATGAATACCAACAACATTAAATCTCCACCTATTTTTATATTCTAATGACAATTTTGGGATTAAAATTCATGAAACTTTGTGCCCTTTGTGTAAAACCTTTGTGCTCTTTGTGGTAAAAAGCATTAAACCCGAATAGCAAACAACTTTTTTTACCACAAAGAACACAGAGATACACGGAGAACACAAAGAAAATGAAAGTAAAAACATACGGTATTCTTCTGTGCTATCTGTGGTTATTTATGTAACAGTTGCTACAAAGGTTTTTTTGTCTTTACAGATGCCTACGGAAAATTTCTAATGCATAATTTGGCTTAAAATTCAAACGACAATTTTGGGATAAATCTTAATGTGAAGGATTCATATAATAAAATTACCCAAACGCCGGAAATTTTGGTTTATTACCCAATATAGCTTCAATTTGTTCCATCACTTCATTGGTAAGCAGAGCTACCACGTTCAATGCATCTAAGTTTTCTTCCAACTGCGATACTTTAGTAGCACCTAAAATTACTGAACTTACATTTGGATTTTTAAGACACCAGGCAATAGCTAGTTTGGGTAGGGTTGTGCCCAATTCTTTGGCAAGGACCATAAGTTCTTTCGCTTTTTCTATTCGTTTTTTCCCTTCATCACTAGCCAAAAAGTCACGTAGCCACTGCAGTTCGCTTACTTCCATCCGGCTGCCGGGCGGTATGCCATCGCCGTATTTACCGGTTAAGAAGCCAGATGCTAAGGGCGACCAAATGGTAGTGCCCAAACCCATGCCTGCATATAATCTGCGGTATTCCAGTTCAAATCGTTCGCGGTGAAACATATTATATTGCGGCTGTTCTACCACAGGAGCTACTAAATAATTTCGTTTAGCTACTTCGTAAGCTTCGCGAATAGCTTCAGCGCTCCATTCACTGGTACCCCAATAAAGCACTTTCCCCTGGCGTATCAGGTCGGTCATGGCTGCTACAGTTTCTTCAATGGGGGTGTTTTTATCCGGGCGATGGCAATAGTATAAATCCAAATATTCAACCTGCAATCGTTTCAGGGCAGCATGGCAGGCTTCAACTACATGTTTACGGCTCAATCCATACTGGTTGGGCAGTTTTCCACCCCAATATACTTTGCTTGACACCAGCCAGGTATCACGTCGCCATCCTTGCTTTTTCAGAATGTTCCCCATTACAATTTCACTTTTGCCATTGGCATACAATTCAGCATTATCAAAAAAATTCACTCCGTTGTCGTAGGCCTTCACCATCAAGGCTTCTGCTACGTCATCACTGATTTGGTTACCAAAGGTTACCCACGATCCTAAAGATAGGGCGCTAATTTGTAAGCCGGTTTTACCAAGATATCTGTATTCCATTCCGATATTTTTAGGCAAAGTAAATACTTTTTACGGGCTAAGGGTTTTGAGAATTATTAAGAAATCAAAAACCTCGATTTTTCTGAATGTTATAGCATTGGTTATCTTTGTGCTAAATCTTTTTATATTCAACTCATGAAAAATATTTCGCTTGTTTTTAACATTGTACTAAGTGTAGCGGTGGCCATTTTATTTTTTTTGCATTTTAATTCATCTGGCAAAAAATCATCCGGCACAAATACCGATAGTCCCACCGGACCAAGTAGTGAAGTGAAAATTTTATATGTGAATTCAGATAGCATTTCTGCTAATTACGACTTGGTAAAAGACATGGAAAAGAAGTTTGAGGAGGATAATAAAGTTCGTGAGCAAAAATTACAGAGTAAACAAGGCACTCTTCAGCGCATGTATAAAGACTACGAAAACAAGGTAATGACCATGACTACCCGGGAGCGCCAGAAAAAAGAAGAAGAAATTACCCGTTACCAACAGCAGCTCATGCAGGAACAGCAGGAGCTGAGCCAGTTGGCAGCCATGCAAGAAGCCGGTATGGTAAGTCAAATGTTCGACTCGCTCCATGTGTTCTTTAAAGAATTTGCTCAGCAAAAAGGAGTAGATTTGATTTTGGCATACCAGAAAGGCAGCGGAGTGTTATATGCCAATGAAAAATTTGATGTAACCCGCGAGGCTATTCAGGCAATGAACCTGCGATACAGCAAATCGAAGGCTGCAGCCCCTTCAACATCTCCTGCACCTGAAAAATAAATAAGGAAATGGCTCGTATCGTGGCGCTGGATATTGGGGGCAAACGAACGGGCATTGCGGTAACCGACCCGTTGCAGCTTATAGCTACCGGGCTAACTACCATTGCCACAGAAAAGCTTCAAGCATTTTTGCAGGAATATTTGCAAAAAGAGCCGGTAGAGGTGATTGTGGTTGGGCTGCCCCGAAATATGGATCATTCGTACAGCGAGTCATATGATATGATTCGCCATACGGTCGAAAAACTAAGTCGTGTCATAAATACTGTGCGCTGGGAATGGCAAGACGAACGGTTTACCTCTAAAATGGCATTACAAAGCATGAAAACAGCCGGAGCCGGACGAAGTAAAATGAAAGATAAAGAAACGGTTGATATGGTAAGTGCCGTGATCATCCTTCAATCATACATGGAAAAGAAAAAAAGTTTATGATTTTACCTATTGTAGCTTACGGCGATGCCGTATTACGAAAAAAAGCAGTTGAGATTAATGCAAACTATCCGGGATTGGATAAGTTGATTCAGGATATGTGGGAAACCATGTATAATGCCGGCGGTGTAGGTTTGGCTGCCCCACAGGTGGGTAAGTCTATTCGCCTGTTTATTGTAGATGGTGAAGGATTTGCCGATGAAGAACCCGGACTGGAGCATTTTAAGAAAGTATTTATCAATCCGGTCATTTTGGAAGAATCCGGCGATGAGTGGGCGTTTAATGAAGGATGTCTGAGTATTCCCGGTATTCGGGAAGATGTAATGCGTAAACCCAAAGTAACGATTGAATATTTGGATGAGAATTTTGAACTTCACGAAGAAACCTACGAAGGCATTGCTGCCCGTATCATTCAGCATGAATACGACCACATTGAAGGAATTTTATTTATAGACAAAATTGCTCCTCTAACAAAAAAAATGCTGAAAAGTAAACTGGATAAAATTACCCGGGGCGATGTAAAAGTGCAGTATAAAATGCGTTTCCCAGGCCGAAAATAGTTTGTACATTTCTACTATGAAACTCATAAATGGATATTGGTTACTGTTTCTTTGCCTCTTGTTGGCAACAAGTTTCCTGTTTGCTGAAAATACCAACGATTCGTTAAAGTCCAAGCTCTGGAGAGATAATCATTATGTGGATATGAGTCTTGGCATGGGTTCAAAAATATTTACTGGTTCAGTTTCTTGGCATAAAATGTTTAATGTAGCTTGGAAAAAAAGAATTAAGCTCGGTGCCGGCTTGCGTTTCAGTATGGCCAATGTTATCAAATCTATGTATTTAACAGCTTTTCCAAGCCGGCCTGATGCAGGTACTTACGATTCGCTTTTTTTTGATGATCATACCATATATTCTCTAAATCTTACGTTTCATGCCGATGGTTCGTTGACAAAATGGCTGGATGCCGGTTTTAATATAGATATTGTTGGTATATCTTTTGGTGATATTACTGATGCATCCTATCGTTCAGCTACTTTTTTACCGGCTACTTCTACGGAACAAGCCAAACCGGAACTGCTGAATGTATTTGCTTTTGGTAATAATAACCTTGGAACTACCAACACTCAATTCTATTTACGGATATGGCCCGGAGAAAATTTCTATCTTAAGGCTGGTTATAGTTTATACCATATCACAGAGAATACAGAGAATACCTTGAATTTTTCCAATAACCGTTTTATTTTATCAGCTCACATGGTTTTTGTTTCCTTGGGATGGACTCCTATCAGAACTGCTTGGATAACTAAAAAACCTAAACTATGAAAAAACACCTAACCGTCGTACTGTTGTTTTTATCGTTGCTTTTAACTTCATGAAGTGAACCATTTAAAAAAGGCCCTTGCGACCAGTATTTTGTTACATGCAAAATCAATCAGAAGGAATATGTTTCTAACTTGATTTATGTTTCAGAACCCTCGTTGCCTTATTATACCATTCAAGCGGTAGAATGTAGTAAATTAGAAAATAAACTGATTCTATCTAGTTACTCCTTAAAAACCTCTAAACCTTTTGATAAATCTGTGAAAAACTTGCAAAACATAGTATAAAAATCTGCCAGGAAAATGAAGAATTTTGCAAAAAACCTTGCAAATTATGTTAGGAAAATCAGCCAATCAAAATCAAAAAG
>CALEWF010000121.1 GCA_937925455.1 uncultured Flavobacteriales bacterium
GCACGGGGCGAAGCCGGCCTGCTACAGCCACTAAGGCGAGGAGGCGGCGTGGCAACAAGCCCCCGCAGCCGTAGTGGCTGTGCATGCCGGCAAGCCCCGTATAGCGGACAGCCGGAAAAGGCACATAATAAAATACCTATACATATTGAGCGTTTTTTATAGTTTTAGGGCTTAAAAAATAAAGGCATGTCGAAGATTTTAGTAATTGATGATCAGCAAAGCATCCGCAAGACGTTGCGGGAAATTTTGGAATACGAAAATTTTGAAATAGATGAAGCCGAAGACGGGCAAAAAGGATTAGACATGGCACGCAAAAACGCCTATGATGTGATTCTTTGTGATATAAAAATGCCCAAGTTGGACGGCATTGAATTTTTGGATAAAATGATGGCTGACGGGAGTGATGTACCGGTGATTATGATTTCGGGGCATGGAAACATTGATACCGCAGTAGAGGCTATTAAAAAAGGTGCCTACGACTACATAGCCAAGCCCATTGACTTAAACCGGCTGCTGGTAAGCGTACGCAATGCGATGGAAAAGAAATCGCTGGTAGTAGAAACCAAGCAACTGAAAAAGAAAGTAAGTAAAAACAAAACCCGGGAAATCGTAGGAAATTCTGAACCGATACGCAAAATCAAAGAATTAATAGAACGGGTGGCCCCTACGGATGCACGGGTATTGATAACCGGCAGTAACGGTACCGGCAAAGAATTGGTGGCACGGTGGATACACGAATTAAGCAATCGGGCTAATGGGCCACTGGTAGAGGTGAATTGTGCCGCCATTCCATCAGAACTGATTGAAAGTGAACTTTTCGGGCATGAAAAAGGAGCCTTTACCACAGCCATTAAACAACGGCAAGGTAAATTTGAACTGGCACATGGGGGCACCCTGTTTTTGGACGAGATAGGCGACATGAGCCTGAGTGCCCAAGCCAAAGTATTGCGGGCTCTGCAAGAAAACAAAATCACCCGTGTTGGCGGAGATAAAGAAATTGCCGTGGATGTACGGGTAGTTGCTGCAACAAACAAAAACCTGCAAGAAGAAATAAGCAAAGGAAATTTTCGAGAGGACCTGTATCATCGGTTGAATGTAATACCTATTCATGTACCTGATTTAAATGACCGAAAAGAGGATATCCCCATTTTAGCACAGCACTTTTTAGAGCAAATAGTAGAAGAGCAAAACATGCCTCCGAAAACCTTTACCAATGATGCATTGGAAGAACTTATGAAAATTAATTGGACGGGTAATATTCGCGAATTGCGTAATGTAATTGAACGGCTTTTAATTCTTTGCGATCAGAAAATTACCGGAGCGGATGTAATTACCTTTGCTAAACCCAACAAAGGATGATTAACCTTAAACAAAAAAAACGGCTTGAAAGCCGTTTATTTGTTGTTGATCTATTGTAATCACTATTTCTTTTCACTCACCAATTCCATCATTTGCTTGCGGGCCAAGAATATGCGGCTCTTAATGGTTCCAATGGGCAACTTCATTTCCTCAGCTATTTCTTTGTATTTATACCCTTCAAAATACATGGTAAGTGGTATGCGATACTCGTCGTCCAACGAATTCATCAATGTTATCATTTCTTTATAATTCAATCGGGAATCAGGGTCATACGATTTCTTCGTTTCCGGGATGTTGATGTGAAATAATTCTTTGCTACCATCCAGTACCATCTTCACTTTTGTCACCTTTCGGTAATTGTTAATGAATATGTTTTTCATGATGGTGTACAACCAAGCTTTCAAGTTGGTATGTTCTTCAAATTTGCTTTTGTAAGTATATGCTTTCAACAGGGTTTCCTGAACCAAGTCGTCGGCATCATCGCGGTTGTTAGTAAGGCTTAAGGCAAAGTACCTCAGAGAATCGCGGTGAGACAGCACTTCAGAAGAGAAATCGTAAGCCATCGTTTTCATAGATAATTGTTTTATTATTCAAATGTAGTTGTTTAATTTTTAAATTCAAACATTAAACAATAATTTGTGTGATTTTTAACTTAATTTTATAAACAAACCGCTTTGGCTTAAATTTATATTTCTGTTTTTCAATTATTTAAAAAATTTAAGTAAAATATTATCATTAGGACTATTGTTTAACTTACAATAAACATTGATGAACATTTTTAAAAATGTATTAAACACTTTCTGTTTTTTATGGAATAAGATGTTGTGATGATTTACAATCTTTTTTGAGCGTAAGAAATTTTAGTAAAAACTAAGTAAAGGCAAACGAAGATTTAGCCCGCTTACCATAGCTATTGTTATTATAACATATAAGTTTTAATAACGAAACTTAGAGTGTTATTGATTTGTATTGACTTTTGCCAATATTTCAACCAGCTGTGGGATATCAAGCACAATTTTACAATTGGGGGATAAAGGCATGTTTAGATAACGCGCTTGTGGCCCGCATAGTAGCAAGATTTCTTTATTAAAAGTATGGATTAACTCCTGAACACAATCATTCATTTTTTGAGGGTCGTATGAAACAGTAAAATAGGTAAGAATGTAATCAGGGCGATAGTATTCTCGGAGTTTAATAACATCCTGTAAAGGAACAGACTGACCCAAATAAATGGTTTTAAATCCTCTGGATTTTACCAAATACTTGGCAAAAAGCAACCCTAATTCGTGCAACTCGCCTTCGGGGAGAAACAAAAGAAACTTTTTGGAGTAATCGGGGTTTGGAATGATAGCATCTATTGCTACTATTATTTTACGACGAATAAGGTTTGTAATAAAATGCTCTTGTGCTACATTAATTTCTTCGGTTGCCCACAATATTCCTACCTTTTGTAAAAATGGGATGATAATTTCAATCATTACCGTTTCAAAACCATAACGCAAGGTGGAAGTGGAAATAATCTTTTCAAACCGAGCTTCATCCAATTCAATCATACTAATGATGAGTGAATCTATTTGGATTTGAAAAAAATCATTGCGGTTGGTAGGTGTTTTGGCAATCGAATGCACTTCTTGATGAAGTAAATGAGGGGGTAGCTTGGCGATTTGAGAAATTTTTTTTCCATGCTTGACTAGCATGCTCACGTTGAGCAATGTTTTTAGCTGATCATCATCGTAATAACGAATGTTTGTTTCGGTTCTATGAGGTTCTACCAAACCGTAACGCTGTTCCCATATACGTATGGTATGTGCTTTAATTCCGGTTAATTTTTCTATGTCTTTAATAGAATATTGCCCCACTATAATTTTTATAGAGTAAACAACCTATCTGAATAAAGGTTTAAAGGAAATATTATTAAAATCTTGTTTATGTCTTAGTTAAAATCATCAATATCAGGGTCAGGGGCTTGTTCAAAGGTATTTCCTTTCGGGCGAAGTTTATCTTTAAAAATCACATTCAAAACCTGGCGTTCTCCTTTTAGTTTGGCAACGATAGCATCCGATATTCCATTTGTAATTAAAATATCTTCTTTGGGGTCAATTTCTACTTTTTCATATTTTCCATCAACTACTTTAATATGTAGTTCTTTAATTTTTCCTTTTTTCACCACGCATTTTCCATAATAGCAATTACCGTGAGTGCCTTGTCGAAAACTAATAACTACGTTATCATATTCCCCGTCAGTTACTTCATCAGCACCCCGTAACTTAAAAATTCGATACCACTTACGATAGCAACTATCGTCATCGTCTTGTTTGGAAGTATTTTGCGTAAAAGAAACAAAAGGCAATATCACTGCCATTAACATTAAGAATAATCTTTTAAATTCCATAGGTTTACAATTTAAGAAGAGGCTTTGTTTCAAAAATACAAATCACTTTTTTAAATACAGACATTATTGGCTTAAAAATATTAACAATTCAAGCCATCATACCACATATAAAAATTACCTGCCTGCCTTTCAATATGGGTACATCTTGCTTCCAGGCTTTTACAGTTCGCGTTTTTATGTACTGATTGGGCAAAAGTATATCTGCCGCAACACATACGCCTACAGCTTCTGGTAAAACCTGAAGCATGCTTTGTAATAGATGGTCATTTCGATAGGGCGTTTCTATAAAAATATGCGCCGATCCATTTTTTAGTTCATTTTTTACAAGCTTTTCCAATTGCTGCTTTCTTGCAGTTTCGTCTTTGGGCAAATATCCATGAAAACAAAAATGCTGGCCATTTAATCCGCTAGCCATAAGGGCTAACAAAATGCTGGAAGGTCCCACCAAAGGTACCACTTCAATTCCTTGCTCCTGACATTGTCTCACCAGTGCTGCTCCGGGATCTGCCACTCCTGGGCATCCAGCATCAGATATTACTCCTACAGATTTACCATTTTTAATCAAAGTAACTATTTGCGTATAAACTTCGTTAGCATTATTGGTTACCAGATTGTAAAATAAACAATCATCAATTACTTTCTCTTTGTCCAGCTTACGAATAAGCCGACGGGCCGGCTTTAAATTTTCAACAGCAAAGTGGTAAAGTTTACTAACCACTTCTCGATTATTAGGTGGAAAAGCAAGCCCTGCATCATGCTCTCCCAATACATTCGGAATCAGGTATAACTTACCCCACGTTTTCATGCATTAACCTTTCAATTAACTGGTCGCAGGCCTTATTGAGCAGGTGATATACATTCATAAAATCATCCATGCCCCCATAATAAGGATCGGGAACAGCCATGTTTTGCCCTTCATATAATTGATTCATAATTAAGTCCACTTTATTTTTTTCATATTCTCCGGGTGCCTGCCGTATTACATCTAAATAGTTAGATGAATCCATGACATATACATGATCAAATCGGGAAAAATCGTTTACGGAAAATTGCCGGGCTTTATGGTCTGAAATATCCACACCCATCTTTTTCATTACGCTAATTGCTCTTTCGTCTGGCGATTCACCAACATGCCATCCCCCGGTGCCGGCAGAATCAACGGTCCAGGGTAAACGATGCAATAAAATTTTCTGCCTAAGAATGCCTTCGGCCATGGGCGACCTGCAAATATTACCTAGGCATACCATTAAAATATTTTTTGTAGGAACCTGCATAAGCACAAATATGGCATAAAAATATCCGATTTACGCTTTCAATCCCCCTTGATACAATATCAAATTAACATGGATTTAATCCTAAAAATTATTACACTTCGAATAGTTTTTGTTATTTTCACCAAAAAACAAAGCAATGAAAAAGGTTATTATCCCCTTGGATTTTTCATCCACCTCTTTGAAAGCATTAGAATACGCTAAGTATCTTGCCAAAGAATTCGGATACGAACTTTTGTTATTACATACCCTCTCCTCACCTACGATTTCTACCCATGCTGAAATAGCCATTCAGGCAGAAAACATAAAAAAAGAAGAAGACGATTCTAATCGTCAGTTAAAAGAAATCAGCGAACAGCTAAATGAAGAAGGATACAAGGCTAGTTATCGTACAGAAATTGGGTTTCTATCTGAAACCATCCACCAGCTTGAAAAAGAATTGGATGTAGCTTACGTAGTCATGGGAACAACAGGTGCCAGTGGTTTTTTGGGTAATTTAATTGGCAGCAATGCTTCAGCTGTAATGCAACGAATTGTAACACCGTTAATGTTGATTCCACACGAATCTGGTATTCCTAATTTTAAAAATATTGTATTCTGTACGCAATTTCAAACCGATGAAACGGATGTTTTAAAAAATGTGTTTGCATTTGCACACCATTTTGGCAGCCATGTAAACTTATTAAAAATTAACGCAGACTGGGTGCTTGAAATATTTTCTGATAACAGCGAAATTGACCGGATAAAAAATACTTTTCCGGATGAAAAATTTAGCATTCATGTACATAAAGCAGACTCTGTAATCAAAGGGTTGGATGAATATTTAGAACAACATCCGAACCAGCTAATTGTAATGGCTGTGCGCAAAAAGAACATTCTTGAGCGTTTGTTGGATGGCAGCACATCACGCCGCATTGTTCATCACTCCAAACTTCCTATGTTGATTTACCATCATTAAAAATAGGAAAAAAGCATCTAAAAAATTTTAAACTCGTTTACATTAAATGCTTCATTGACTTTAATCAATAATTAAAGCTAGAAAAATCTATTTGAATTAGTTGAGCCTTTTCATCAGAACCCACCTCGTGGATTAGCTTCATCGAACCGGGATACTTCATTTCCACAAAACTCAAATAGCGTTCAACGGTATTAATGGTTTGTGGTGT
>CALEWF010000122.1 GCA_937925455.1 uncultured Flavobacteriales bacterium
GACACACCAACTGGTGCTAACATCACATATATCCAATGGCGGGGGATGTGGAAATTTGAACCATCCTGCCCCGCATAAAAGTTTGTAGTGGTTGAAAAGGAAGTACCCCGCAAACCGCCACTGGCCATATGTGCGACCGTTGTGCCGCATGCTAAGAAAACAAATCATCGCTTGACAGATGGATAAAATTCAAATATTAAAATCAAGTATAGAACCCATCGTTTCTTTAACTGAAGCAGAATTACAAACGTTCTGTGATGCTTTTAACATCAAAAGGATGAAAAAGAATGATTATTTCTTAAAAGAAGAGCAGATTTGCGATTTTATAGGTTTACTAAGTAAAGGTGTTATGATATACACCAGAACTATTGAGAATGGAGATGAGGTTACCGTTCACTTTGCCTTTGAGGGCGAATGGGTAAACAATAATGTGAGTCGGCTAAGCAATTCTCCTTCAAACATCAACATTAAAGCAATTGATGAATCAGAAATACTTGTCATTAAACAAAAAGACATAGAAGATTTATACTTAAAAATCCCCAAAATAGAAAGATTGGGAAGGATATTAACTGAAAGAACTTTTGTGAAGTTTGTTCAACAAACATTAGAATTTCAAACACTTTCAGCAAAGGAGCGTTATGAAAACCTCCTGAAAAGCCATCCGGAAATATTTCAAAAAGTACAATTGTACCATATTGCCAATTACCTTGGCATTGCACCCAAATCATTGAGCCGAATTCGGAAAGAATTATTCGACTAAAATTATTTGGTAACATTTGTGGAGCAATCGGCCAGATTCTCCAGCCTACTTTTGTATCATAAATTTTTAAAACTTTTATGATATGAAAACAAAACTCTTTTTGGTTGCTGCATTCATAATAATTGCAACAACAATTCAAGCGCAGTCCGATTCAACTAAGGGCTCATTTTTTAACCCAATTCCCCGAAACTACGAAGTAAAGCAAGCATTTGAGGTGGAAAGCCTTTTCCCTATGTTTATTACAGGGGGTTACCATGTAGGACTAGGCTACCGCTACGACAAATTCAGAGTCAGGGTAAGTTTGATAAACGGTGGAACTTACGACGCCGAACCCGCTGGAACAAAAAATTCGTCCCCTGAATTTAAAAGATACTACAAAACTTCTCCCGGTTTGTTTCTTGGTTACAATGTTTGGAAGAATCTTGAAGTGTATTCATACCTTGAACTACATACTTTTGAGATTGAGCAAAAAAGTACCGGCATAAAAAAGGATATTCATAGCACTGATATTGGTGGCGGAATTAGCTACCAGTTTTTCTTTGGTCGTCATATCTATCTTCAACCCGGCTTTCATATTTATTTGAGGGGCGATAATAGCACAGATTTTAACGGAACTACTTACAACATCCCCAATGTTGACCTTGCCCCGGTTATTCGTATCGGGTATCGTATTTGGAGCAAATACTAAAAACTTACCCTAAAAATTGACAAATGAAAAAAATAATTCACTTAGCAACATTTGCTGTAACAGCGATGATTTTTACATCATGTGCAAGTTGTGCAAGCAAAGAAATAGATAATACCATGAAAGATAAAAATGATATGTACAAAATCCTGTATTATGCTTCGCTGGCGGGGAGTTCACACAATTCTCAACCTTGGAAAGCAGAAGTGTATCCCGACGATTCAATACTCGTATTTGCTGATTTATCAAGACTTCTCAACGTTGTTGACCCCAAGGGTATAGAGCTATATATTTCGGTGGGTGCATTTATTGAAAACCTGAATATTGCAGCAAATGCTTTGGGGTACGATACTGAAATAATCGTAAACGATGCTGCAATAAATCCATCGCATCTGGTTGCAAGCATCAAGCTGACAAAAAACAATTTAGCCCAAAATATAGAGCTTTTGAAAGAATTGGAACTTCGTACAACGCTCAGAATACCTTTCGATACCTTGCCAATTAAAACAAAGGATTGGGAAAAATTAGTTTCCATTACCCCAGGTAATATCAACTTTATACCATCCAATTCACCTGACGGAAAATTTATTGCGAAAAAGGAATTGGAAGCATACACCATACAGGCGTATCAGAAAGAGGCTCAAGATGAACTTGCTTCGTGGATGCGTTTTTCTAACAAGGATGTTAACTCCAAACGCGATGGAATTACTCCGGCAGGAATGGGTATTAAAGGCATTGCAGGTTTTATGGTGCGCAATTTTATGAAACCGGAAGATTCAAAAAAAGAATCATTCGTAAAATCGGGAGTGGATAAAACGCAGAAACAGGTTGAAAACTGTGGCGGCTGGATTATCATCTCTACCGAAAAAGATGATGTAAGTGAATGGATAAATATTGGCCGGATGTATGAACGTTTAAACATTCATTGTAGCTCGTTGAATATCGGATTTCATCCAATGAACCAGATTATTGAAGTTGCCCCAATTTATCAGGAAGTTAAAAACAAGATAGCACCGGGTAGAGAAATCAGGTTTGTTGCAAGAATTGGGTACGTAGATGAGTATCCGGCACCGGTAAGCAAGCGCAGGGCAGTAGAAGATTTTACGGTTTTCAAATAATTGCAAAACGTTGATAGAAATGAAAACACAAATTATTGCTAAACTTATTATTGCCTCCCTGATTTTTATGCTGTCTTGCTCAACTTTGGAGCAATCATTATCGGAAAAGAAAACGAATATTTCAGTTCAGGTGGGAGTCAATAAAGGCGGTATTACCGAAAATACCGACATGAGCGTGGTGCCTGGGGTAAAAGTTCCGTCGGAAGCAACGGTTGATGCATTTACTGGGGCTACACAAACTGGTTTTAACGGCGGTGTACATATTAACCATCGCTTAAAAAAGAATCAGGTGGAAACCGGTTTGGATTACATGTACAATTTTCAGAAATTCAATTACATTGATGTTGGAAATCACTACATAGGGGTGAGAGAACTGCATGTTTCGCAATTCATGATTCCCTTAACCTATAATTTTAATTTTCCAAAAGCCGGAATACAGTTTAAAGTAGGATTTGTAGGTCAGTTCAATATTGTTTCAGGAAAAGGAACCGGTATATTGCCCGATTATTCAATAAAACCTTTTTCAGCCGGGCCTTCTTTAGGCATTTCATTCCTTCCATTTCGATTGGGTACTGGCGTCAGGTTAGGAATGTATTGCGATATCTACCGTGGGAGCCAAATTTATAAAGACTTTTATAATATAGCTGAATATGAAATACCGGGTTCAAGCTTTATAAAATTTGGTTTGAAGTATCAATTTCATTAAGGAAGGAAAATCATGAAAACTTTATTTAACAGACAAGGTAAGATTTTAATTTTATTTCTAACATTTATGGCAACAATTACATCATGTACAACATCGAAGAAGGTGTTTCAGATTAAAAAGACCGAAGAATTTGCTACACAGCCGTTACAGCCGGAAAGCATATTAACCAAAGTGGAAACTGCTCATTTGCCTGCTTGTGTACAAAAATATCTTGAATATACAGGAGCAATTGGTAAGAGTAAAATCCAGAATTTGTGCATTGAATTTGATGCCGGGATGTACAGAAAACCCAATGATAAACCTATGAAATCGTATTCTGTTCAGTACAATTTTTATACTGACTACACCCGTTTGTTTCTGATGAAAGCCGGCAAAATGGGCATACCGTTTCGTGCTTTGCATATCTACAAAAACCATGAGGCTATTTTTCAGGTAAAAGTGGCAGAACTTTTTAAAGTAGTAGATGTAAAGGGGGAAGAACTTACAAA
This sequence comes from uncultured Flavobacteriales bacterium, assembly GCA_937925455.1. Taxonomy (GTDB): domain Bacteria; phylum Bacteroidota; class Bacteroidia; order CAIKAF01; family CAIKAF01; genus BA4. The sequence continues at coordinate 3,758 of CALEWF010000122.1, forward strand.
AGCAGAAACCGTTACCCTCCTGAACGATATGTGCATTTTTGCTCCGGGAGCCCTTGTTGATAAACGGTTAACATGGACTGAAATTGATTCGCTTTCAACAAAAGTTACGCTTACCAATGGGAAATACATTGTTTCGGCAGTACTTTATTTTAACGAAGCGGGAGAATTAATAAATTTTGTTTCGGACGACAGGGCTGCTTTGCAGGACGATGGAACTATGAAAGTAGTGCGGTGGACAACCCCGATTTCCGATTACAAAGAATTTGAAGGAAGAAGGATTCCAACATCAGGCAAAACAATCTGGAATTATCCGGAAGGCGATTTTACTTATGGCGTTTTTAAATTACGGAGTATTAAGTATAACCTGCAACCACAAAATTAAAGGATGGAAAACAGAACAATTAATACTATAAAAACATACAAGAAAATCATTATCTACTATTTCTCAGGTACCGGTAATGCAAAAAATGTTGCTTTATGGTTTTCGCAGGTTGCCATTGAAAACGGTACAGAATGCCAAATAATCAATATTGCTCAAATTGACAGGCGTTCAATTGCGCAACCCGAGCCCGGTGCTCTGGTAGTATTCATATCACCAATTCACGGGTTTAATTACCCTCCCATTATGCTGAATTTCATCTTTAACTTTCCTAAAGGTAAAAACAAGGTGGTGCTGATGAATACCCGTGCAGGAATGTTGATAGGAAAATTCATAACTCCAGGGTTGACAGGAATAGCTTTTTACCTGTCAGCGTTTATTCTGTTCCTGAAAGGTTTCTCAATTAAAGCCATTATGCCTGTGGATATGCCTTCCAACTGGATATCACTTCATCCCGGTCTTAATGTAAGAACCGTGAAATATCTGCATCAAAGGAACAAGGAAAGAGTGGAAGTTTTTACCCGAAAAATAATTCAAGGGAAACATCATTTTAAAGCATTGATTGAAATCTACGACCTGCTTCTTGCACCCATTGCATTGGGCTATTTTGTAGCCGGTCGTTTCTTTCTTGCGAAAACATTTTATGCTTCAGGCGACTGCAACAACTGCGATTTGTGCATAAAATCCTGCCCTGTAAAAGCAATTAAAAAGGTTGACAACCGCCCATTCTGGACATTCAACTGCGAAAGTTGTATGCAGTGCATGAGTAATTGCCCTAAAAAAGCCATCGAAACCGGACACGGATATATCGCGGCGTTTGTCTTTGTATTCAATGCGATAATACTGGTTGCTTTCTATAAATTCTTCAATAACTATTTTATTCCTATCGAAAATACTTTTTTAAAAGTTGTTGTCGAATCGGTTCTTTCCATTGTATTTATTGGAATCTGGTACAGGCTTGTACATTGGCTGCTTAGTATAAGGATAGTTGAGCGGATAATTGTTTTCACATCATTAACTAAATACAAGTGGTGGGGCCGGCGATATAAAGCTTTGAAAGAGGCTGAATATAAGAATTGATTTTTAAAGAAACTAAAGTATAATTGAAAACCATGAAAACAATAAGAACCATCGTATTTTTTATCTCTATTCTTTTTACATTGAATACATTAGCGCAGGTATCGGTTACGGCACCGGAGAAAAGCCCCGGTAAGGTTCTGCTCAATGGCTCTATTGGTGCCGGCACTTTTGCAGCTGGCGAAAATATGGGCGGTTCCGCCTTTTTGGGCAGCTCGTTATCAGCCGATTGGATGCCAAACGCGAAAACCGGTCTTACATACGGACTTGAAACAGTTATATTAGCAGGTGAAACGCAAGGCACCATCATTTATGGCATTCCGGCAATACTTCGCTTGGGTTGGCATATACCCGTTATCACGAATGAGAAAATTGATTTTTTTGTTTTGGTAAAAACCGGTTGGGGATTCGGAATTTGGGGTTCTAAACTCGAAAAAGGCGCTAAATCAAATGGTGCAGTTGGCGGTCTTAATTTTGGTGCAATATATTCTTTAACCCAAAATTTAGGCGTGTATTCAGAACTTGGATATACCTATTATGGCTTAGCCCGTAGCAGCAATCATCCCGAATATCCATTAGGCTACGGCAGCGGAAAACTATATACGTCAATTGGACTTTCGTTAAAATTTGGCAATCATAAATAAAAATGTGCAACATGAATACAGACAAATCAAAAACATTAACAGCTTCTATTAAACTGTTGAACGAAAAACTTCATTTTGAAGGGAACGTTGAAGGAAATACTCCAATATCCATTGATTATACGCCACCGCTTGGCGATAATTTGGGCTATACCTCTTTAGAGTTATTCCTTTTGAGTTTATCTTCCTGTGCAGGAAGTGCTATTCTCGTATTGTTAAGAAAGATGAATAAGCAGATTGATCAATTTGAAATCGCTTCTATAGGGAACAGAAAAGAAAATCATCCAACAGGTTTTTCTTCAATAACTCTTCACGTTAATATTAAAGCAAAAGACCTGAATAAAAACGAAATGGAAAAAGTGATTGAAATGATTGAATCCATTTGTCCGGTATTATCCATGCTTGATAAGAACATTAGTACAACCATTAATTTTAGTATAGATGAATAACATGAATAATGAGAATTTAACAAACATTAATCTGGTTTCTGCTTGTGGATTGTATTGCGGTGCTTGCGGTATATATATTGCAACTCAGGAAAATGACACTGATAAAATACTACATTATGCAATGGTATTAAACCAATCTTATGATGATACGCTGTGCGATGGTTGTAGCTCTAATCGAAAGTCGGAGCATTGCTCTAAGCTGTGCAATTTTATTGACTGTAAACAAAAAAAAGAAGTTAATTTTTGTACAGATTGCAACGAATTTCCATGTCAGGCATTGCAGGAATTCAAATCAAAAATGCCGCACCGTGGAGAGATTATTGACTCACTTAACAGAATGAAAGAAATAGGCATTGAAAAATGGATTACTGAAATGAAGGATTACTTTTCATGTTCACAATGCAATACGGTGAATAGCGCTTATCATGTGGCTTGTCGTAAATGCGGATATAAACCAAGTTGTAAGTTCGTTTCGCTACATAAAGAGGCTATTGAACAATATTTATCAAAATAAATAAAAAGATTACTTTTACTTTTGTTTTGACAATTAAAAAAAGTCGAGTAGGTAAAGGGGAATTTCACCCCTAAACCTCTCACAGAACCGTACGTGAACCTCTCAGCTCATACGGCTCCTCGCACTCGCGCAACCATTTCAGGTTACAGGTATACAAACGCTCGTCCTAAATCCCAC
>CALEWF010000123.1 GCA_937925455.1 uncultured Flavobacteriales bacterium
GTCTGCTGCGGATGGAAGTGAAAAGCCCGCAGGGGCGAAGCCCACAGGGCACGGGGTAGCGGGGCTGAGGGCACGAAGACACCGCTGCCCCGATGCAATGTGTGGCTGAGCCCCGAGGACTTGTAACGGACAGCCGCTTAAAGCAGCCTAGTAATCTTAATACTATAATTACAATTTTTGTTTCATGTGTTTCGCTCGCCAAAAATGCTGCTGCCAATTCTTACCAAATTAGAGCCTTCTTCTATTGCTATGGAAAAATCATTACTCATGCCCATTGATAAAATCTCCATACAATGAGGATTTATATTCAATGATTTTAGCTGGATAAAAAGTTTTCTTAAACCTGAAAACTCCTTGCGAATCAAATGTTCATCGGATGTGTTGGTAGCCATTCCCATCAAGCCTCGGATTCGTACATACGAATACTTTTCTAATGTTGATGATTGATACAATAATTTTATTTCATCTTCTGAAAATCCGTATTTGGTTTCTTCTTTGGCAATATGTACTTGTAATAAAATGTCAATGGTTCGGTTAATTTTTTGTGCTTGTTTATTGATTTCTGTCAATAACTTTTCACTATCTACCGAGTGAATTAAATGTATAAACGGTACGATGTATTTTACTTTGTTGGTTTGCAAATGGCCAATGAGATGCCAGCGAATATCGGCTGGTAATACTGCTTGCTTCTCAAGCAATTCTTGTACTTTATTTTCTCCAAAGTCTCGATGGCCTATATCATATAATCGTTGAATTGTAGTTGCCGGATGCGTTTTGCTTACCGCTACCAGTTTTACATGCGAAGGAATTGCTTGTTTTACTTTCTGATAGTTTTCTTCAATCATTCTTCTAATGAATAAATGACTAATCCATTTAATAATTTCGGTTCAAAATAGGTGCTTTTGGGTGGCATAAACCAACCGTTGTCTGCAAATCGTTTGAACTGCGGAATGGTAATTTTGTTTACAACAAATGCTGCTTTAAATTCTCCGGAATCTACTTTTTGCTCCAATAATTGTGCATTGGTTTTTCCTCCAATAAAGGCAATACGCTTATCTTTTCGTAAATCATGAATTTCTAATATAGGGCTTAGAATATAATCCGTAAGCATTTGTGTGGGTAATGCGTCTTTTTCTTCTACCTGCATGTATGTCTCTGGTTTCATCTGCAGCATGTACCAGGTGTGTTCCATGTACAGTGCAAAGCAGGCAGCGTGTGAGGAAATATCAGGCATTTCAGCATATTTTTCTACAAAAAAATCTTTTTTCAACCGATGTAAAAAATCTGCTGCCGATAATCCATTCAAATCATGCACCAAGCGGTTAAATTCTCTTAGTCTGATTTGATGATGCGGAAACAAAATGGCCATGAAATAATTAAATGGCTCGTTGCCGGTATAATTCGGATGTTGTTTTCGTTTTTCTTCTCCAAGCAATACGCTCGATGCCGTACGGTGATGCCCATCAGCAATATAAATTTCATTCAACGGTTTAAATGCCTGACGAATAAATTCCACATCACCGGCATCGTATATTTTCCAAATTTCGTGATGCCCAAAACCTGGAAAATGAAAATCTATATCTGGCGTTTCAATAATTTTTCGATCTACAAATTCATTTATGCTATGATCAGCCTTATAGGACATAACTACCGGTTCTGCATTGATATCCACTACTTCCAGGTAGTTTTTTAGTCGAACCTCTTTGTCTTCGATGGTTTGTTCATGCGGCTTTACAATGCCTTCCAAACAATCATCAATACTTATTGCACCAATAATACCAATAAATTGTTCGTGCAAGCATGTTTGTCTGTATAAAAAATAGCTGGGATGATTTTCCTGTATATAAACTCCTTCATTGCACAATTTTTTAAACTGTGCTTTGCCTAAAAGTAATCGTTCATGATAAGAAATTTCTTTTACCTGATCTGGTAAATAAGGCATGATGACATGCAAAAAACTATGAGGAAACTTTTTTAAAGTTTCTAAAAGCTCTTCTTTTGAATAGGTATCAAAGGGGCGGGAAACGATATTTTTTGCTTCATCAGCACGGGGCAAAAATCCTCGAAAAGGTCTGAAATCCGCCATGTTTCAATTTATGAGTAAAAACTGATAATTTTATCTGCTAGTTCTATGCCAATACGATCTTGTGCTTCAAGCGTTGAACCGCCAATGTGCGGTGAAGCAGAAACCCTCGGATGTTGAAGTAAATCTTTTCTTGGGGTAGGTTCATTCACAAATACATCCAGTCCTGCAAAAGCTACATGTCCGGCATTCAGCGATTCAATCAACGCATCTTCATCTACTATGCCTCCACGGGCTGTATTGATAATAATTACACCCTTTTTCATACGCGCCATTTCTTCTTTTCCAATCACCGGACGCCCATCAGCCGGCATGGGAACATGCAGGGTGATAAAATCGCTCTTTGACAATACATCATGTAATGGTACCGTATCAAACTGTATGGTAAATGTATCGCCGGTATGGAGGAAATCAATTTCCAATTCGGTTGATTTTACCACTGGATCATAAGGAAGAACTTTCATTCCTAAGCCCAAGGCAATCTTAGCAGTAGTTTGTCCTATTCTTCCAAAACCTAAAATCCCCAATGTTTTACCTGCCAATTCAAAACCTTTGGAATATGCTTTTTTTAACTCGTTAAATTGTTCTGCCCCGTTTACCGGCATTTGGCGATTAGCTTCATGTAGCATACGGGAAAGGGTAAAAAGATGTGCAAATACCAGTTCCGCTACTGACTGTGAAGAAGCCGCCGGGGTGTTGATAACATGTATTCCTTTGCTTTGAGCATATTCCACATCAATATTGTCCATACCTACCCCACCTCTTCCTATAATCTCTAATCCTGGGCATTGGTCAATCAGCTCTTTGCGAACTTTGGTAGCACTTCGCACCAGCAATACGGAAATGTTTTCTTGGTTAATGTAGGTTGCTAAGTTTTCCTGAGCTACTTTTTCCGTAATTACTTCAAATCCCTTTGATTTTAAAAGGTCAATTCCTGATTTTTCCAACCCGTCGTTGGCCAAAATTTTTTTCATGGTTATGCAAATTTATTAGCAAATTCTCTCATTACACTGGTGAGTACTTTTACACTTTCTAATGGAAGTGCATTGTACATGGATGCCCGGTAACCACCTACAGAACGATGTCCTTTAAGACCGCTTATCCCTGCTTCTTTAAGCATTTTATCAAATTCGCTTTCTAATTCTTGATTTTTAAGCAAAAAAGTAGCATTCATTCTAGAACGAAATGGTTTTTCAACCGTGCCTATAAACATAGGGTTACTATCTAATTCATCATAGAAAGTTTGAGCCTTGAGATTATTTAATTTTTCTATCCATTCTAATCCTCCGTTATCTTTAATCCACTGTAAGGTAAGCATGGATGCGTACACTGCAAATACCGGTGGTGTGTTGAACATGCTGTCTTTTTTATAATGCACTTCATAATCCAGCATTTTGGGTAGGTTTCGGCCGGTTTTTCCTAAAATGTCTTTACGGAACAATACCATAGTTGTACCTGCTGGACCCATATTTTTTTGAGCTCCGGCATAAATCAAAGAAAATTTCGAAGCATCAAAACGGCGGCTGAAAATATCACTACTCATATCACATACCAGCGGAATGTTTGTTTCTGGAAACATCTTCCACTGCGTACCATAAATGGTATTGTTGCTGGTAATGTGTAAATAGTCAGCATCAGCCGGAATATCAAATTCAGAAGGGATATAACTGAACTTGCGATCTTCACTGCTGGCAATTACATCTACGGTTCCAACTTTTTTAGCTTCGGTGATGGCTTCAGATGCCCAGGTGCCGGTATTGATGTAAGCGGCTTTTGTTTTTAATAAATTCAGTGGTACCATATGAAACTGAAGGCTCGCCCCTCCTTGCAAATAGACCACTTCATAATCGTCATTTAATTGTAGCAATTCTTTTACTAACGAGCGGGCACGGGCCATTACTTCTTCAAAATCTTTGCTCCGATGGGATATTTCAATCAATGATAATCCCAAATTATTAAAATTCAGAACAGCCTCTGATGCCTTACGTAATACTTCTTCGGGAAGAATACCCGGCCCGGCACTGAAATTATGTACTTTTTTCATGCAATGAAATATTTGAAATTCAGAACAAAGTAAGCAATAATTGACAGATCGTTTCCTGAAAAAATACAGGTTTTGCTAACAAATTTCAAAAAAAAAGCCCCACAAGCAGAGGGGCTTTTCAATAAATTTATTGAATAATTAACGACGGTTGGCATTGATGTAAGCATTCAATTCATCAATGCTTGATTCAAACGTAAAAGCATCATTTAGCTGAAAATAATTATTCGGATCAGTAGTTTTGTTGTAAGCGTATTTGGCAATGGTTAATTTGTTTTCTTCAAACGTCATCAATTGCATTATTTCTTTCACTTGACGTGTTGAAAGACAATTGGCATCAATGACCTGCTTAGCCACTGTTACTTTACTATCTTCAAAACTTTTCGAACTGATAGAAGTCTTGGCGGCATTGAAGTCGGAAGTTCCCATGGGATAAACACAACCCTGTGTTGTAACTACTGTTCCGCCCATATTTCCAGTCATGTTACCTTCGGTTATAATGGTAGTAGTTGTTGTGGTTTGAGAATAAGTGGTAGTTGTACTACCTCCCATCATGTTATCAGTAATGGTAACATTCACTCCAAGTCCGCCTACATTTATATTAGTACCTACGGTATTCGGAGTTTCTACTACAGTGGTAGTAGTAGTGGTTGTAGTAGAAGTTCCGCCACGGGTTACAACCCCATCATTAGGTGGTATCTGGGTGTAAACAATGGTAGTTTGATTGGGTGGAGGTGGTGGAAGCTGAGCCAAAGGTGTTTGAGAAAAATAGGCGAGGATGTATTCTCCCTTTTTGTTTTTACGAATGTTATAGGTTACCTCTTCGCCCAAAACAATCGCTATATTCTTATCTATATCTGGAATGTTTGGATTGTCAAAAATAATTTTCACTTTGTAAAACTCTTAACGAAGATCAGAAACCTTAATATGGGTTTCAGGCTTGTCGTTTACTCGAAGCCCATTCATAATTACTGAGAATTTTTCGCCTTGTTCAGCAAAAAACACTACATTCCCCGACTGCATAAAACCTGCAGTGGTAATGCTGAAGATAAATGTAAAAAGTAGAACAAATGATTTCATGTGTTAAAATTTGTGAATATAATATACAGTTATTGTGCCAAAAGATTATCGTTAATAAATATCAAGGGTAAATGGCATTCTGGTTTGGATGCCATGCAAACGAGTTGCACGGTTAAGGTGTTCATAGTATCGGTAAGAACCTTGAAGCCCACTTTCGATGATGCTACGGGACATTGTACTACCCAGCTCATTAAAAAACTGACTGAATGGATCTACTTTTTCCGGATAAGCAGCCAGTTGATAGCTTTCAATACCGGCCATGCCGGCTGCAATACGAATAGCATCTTCTAATCCCCCCAGCACATCTACTAATCCTAAACGATGCGCATCAGCTCCTGTCCACACCCTTCCTTGAGCAATACTATCTACCTGGGCAACCGTCATATTTCTTCCATCTGCCACTCGTTTTAAAAACAAGGAATAAATATGATCTACCTGACGTTGCATGATATGTTTTTCTTCAGCAGTAAATGGACGCATCATGTTGGGGAAGTCGGCATAACGGTGAGTTTTTACAGTGTCAGAAGTAATTCCTAAATGTGTGTTGAATAATTTTTGGGTATTAAATAAAATGCTAAATACTCCAATTGAACCGGTAATGGTTGTATGGTCTGCTACAATGGTATCTGCATTACAAGAAATGTAATATCCGCCGGAAGCAGCATAATTGCCCATAGAAACCACCAATGGTTTTTTCTTTTTGGCTAACTCCAGTTCTCGCCACATCAGTTCAGAGGCCATGGCACTTCCACCGGGTGAATTGACACGTAATACTATGGCTTTTACTTTTTCATCATCCCTGGCATCGCGAATGGCTTTTACAAATGTTTCACCGCCCACTTCATCACTATTTCCTTTCCCATCTACTATATCGCCTGATGCATAAATTATGGCAATTTTATTTTTTGATCTTTGATTGGTAAATTTTTCTACTTTCTTAGCGTACTTCTCAATTGTAACTAAGTTTAAATCTTCACTTAATTCAACGCCGGCTTTGCCTTTTAGAATATCAACAAATTCATCTTCATAGGTTAATGCTGTTACTAATTTATGCTTTAATGC
>CALEWF010000124.1 GCA_937925455.1 uncultured Flavobacteriales bacterium
AAAAACCTACGTAGCTACTGTTACATAAATAACCACAGATAGCATAGAGCAATCCCGTAAGTTTTACTTTCATTTTCTTTGTGTTCTCCGTGTATCTCTGTGTTCTTTGTGGTTAAAAAATTTGTTTACTATTCAGGTTTATTGCAATTGAAGCAAAATAATTGCTTGAACCCAGGTGGTTACTTCATATAATCGGCTTTAATACAGAAATGAAAATGAATTTGCATAATATGCGGTTTTCTAATGCATAATTTGGGTTTAACCCAAATTATGCATTAGAAAATTTCCGTAGGCATCCAGAAAAACAAAAACCTGCGTAGCCACTGTTACATAAACAACCTCAGAGAACACAAAGGAATACTGTGTATTTTTACTTTCATTTTCTTTGTGTTCTCCGTGCATCTCTGTGTTCTTTGTGGTTAAAAAATTTGGTTACTATTCGGGTTTAATGCAATTGAAGTAAAATAGCTGTTTGAACCCAGTGGTTACTTCATATAATTGGCATTAATACAGAAATGAAAATGAATTTGCATTATATCCGGTTTTCTATTGCATAATTTGGGTTAAATATTCTTTCTACTACAATAATTGGATGTAAAACATTGCATCTACTATTCATTAGCAATCTTTTTGTATGTAATAATTTTACACTTTATTATTTGAAATATAATATCTTATATGATTATTATAACTTTTTAAATAAGTAAGATTTAAAAATGTTTTGTATAAACCTAAACTTTACAAGTTACTTTTGTAATGTAAATAAAGAGCAATGAAAAATTTTACATATTATTTTCTTGTAATTTTTACGTCAACGTGGGGCTTTTCTCAATCTTCAATAGATTTACTAACCCCCAATGGTGGTGAAGTTTTGTTAATTGGTAGCTCTTATAACATAACATGGAACAATACCACGGGTATAAATACCGTATTTATTCAGTATTCTACTGATAATGGCAATAGTTGGATTACTATCAATTCTACGGCTCCAACCGGTGCTACTGCTGGATCGTATTTGTGGAATCCTATTCCGCCTACCCCTTCTGCCAATGCATTAGTTCGAGTTTTAGATGCACTTAATCCAACAGTAGGTGATACCAGTGATGCAGTATTTAGTATCTCCAACGGAACCGCAGCATTAACATCACCCAACGGAGGAGAAACCTGGTATATTGGCAGTACACAAAATATAACATGGAGCTACACGGGCTCTCCATCTCAATATGATATTGAATATTCTACAGATAATGGTACAACATGGAATATAATTGCCAACAACGTATCGGTTGGATCAGTTGGAGGTGGATTTATATGGGTTGTCCCTAATACGCCTTCTAATCAATGTTTGGTAAAAATTACTGATGTATTTGATCCGTTTCGACAAGATATTAGTGACACAGTATTTACTATTACCCAGTATATTCCCCGATCAATAACCATTGTAGAACCCAACGGTGGTGAAGTCTATACTCCAGGAACATCGGCTAACATTAGCTGGACATACACCGGAGCAATAAATCAGGTAATTTTAGCTTATACAACAGACAATGGATTTAACTGGACAACATTAGACACGGTGCCAGCAAATTCAAGCCCATATTCATGGATTATACCCAACACCCCAAGCAATATATGTGTAGCAAGAATTAAAGATTTGGATAGTTCCAGTGTTTTTGATATGAGCAATTCGTTTTTTCAAATTCAATCATTAGGCATGGGGTCATTAAATGACTTTTCTATCAAACTTTTTCCAAATCCGGTAACCGATTTATTGGTAATTCAGCATAATCTTTCTACATCCGAATTTGCAGAAATTTATAGCATTGATGGCAAATTGATTTATGAAACCGAATTAGTTCAACAGTTCACTAATATTTCTACAAAAAACTTTAAGCCGGGAATTTATTTAGTTAGAATAAAAAACAAGGTTTTTAAAATTATTAAAAATTAGTTTTCATAGTTTACAAGGGGGAATAAGCCGGCGTGCCAGGATGGGCGTCGGCTTATTTATTTTATGATTGGATGTTTTGAAGTTGTTTTTTGGTCCAATCAGAAATTTTAATCAGGCCACTCTCTTCGGCTGGTATTTGCTGGCTTAGCAAATTGAATTCTTTTACGAGATTTTTTATTGATATCCCTTCAATGATTTTTGACATCAATGTAATAAACAGTTTTTGGTGCACATATGCTTTATTTTCTAGCAACTCCCCAAATTTCTTCAAATCATTTTTCAATAAAATTTTAATTCCACTATAGTCCTTCAATTCATGTTTTAATATCAACTCGCTGATAAACAAATTAAATTGAAACTCTAAATTCATTACTTGGTGGTGGTTGTGAATTTTAATTTTAGTAACCTGCTTTAGAGATTCTTTGAGTTGATTGATTTTATAATACAACAACAGTTGTTGTATTAATACAAAATACATTTCTTTTGATTCCGGATTGGGACTTTCTGCTTCTAAGAATTCCGAAATAATTTCTAATCCCTTCATAGGATTTAATTGTGAATAGATATTTACTAAATTATTATAGTAGAAAAAAACATATTTTTTATAAAATTTTCGGTCGTAAGCTTCTAATAGTGTTTTTAGTTTTTTATTTAAATTCAGGCTTTCTTCCAATTTATTGTTATAGCTTAATGTATTTAAAAGGTATATCACTAGTTCAATATAGTCATGATGATTGTATTTGGTAAAAAAATTTGATTCTTCCAAATAAGAAATGGCATCTTTTAAATAGCTTTCTAAGGCTTGATAGTTTTGTTCTTGACTCAAGGCTTTCATTAATACTTTGGTTAGCTTTAATCGAAGGGTTCTACTATTTATAATTTCTTCATCTATGTCTTTAATTTGGCTAATAAAATCATTCACCCATTCTTGTAGCGATTCATCTTTTTTTATCAGATTTTGTGTGGTTTTAATGCGATTTTCGAGCGATGCAATAATATCATCTATCTGGTGTGTTTTAAATAGTATTTTTCGGTTGTCTCTTCGTTTCTCTAATAATTCGGTTAATTGCTCCTGATTTAAATTTTTTGATTGTTTTATCATCTCAGATAAAACAAAATCTTTCATCTGGGGATCATCAACCTGCTCTGCAATTTTGAGGGCTTTCTTTAAGTATTGCAGAGCAAATTTTTCCTCTTCTTTAATTATAAAAACATGAGAAACAATTAAATGATTACAAAATTCTATAAAGGAGCTTCTTCCCCAATATTGTAATGTTAAGCTTTTGGCTATATCTTCAAATAATTTATTTTTGAGACGATAGTATGCATTTCGATTTCCTTTGTAATGTTTTTCAATAAAAGAATCTTCTGAATATCCTTTCCTCACATGATCCATTAGCTGAATGTCTTTTCTATCCGCTTTATCTTGCGTACGGGTAGCAAATATTTTATATGTCCGCAAATCGTCTTTAGTTAAACATGTAAGAATTTCATGTAAAGAAATCATAGATTTTAATATTTATAAGCACTAATGTACTAATTTAAAATGTAATAATAATAAATTTTCCATTACAATATGCTGACTTGAGTTTTATTTTTGTTGTAGTAATATTAAAAAAAATTTAGTCATGAAAACACGTAAACTTTTCAATTTCGTAGCTTTTAGTATTTCATTAAGTATGTTAATTGCAAAAACATCGCAAGCTCAAACGTATTACTTTGTTGATACGGTTACCTGTTTTAACTGGGATATCCCCAATACAGAATGGGACTCAACGTACAGAGAAATCTATTCTTATACCCCTAGTGGTAAAATCAGCGAATACATATTTCAGTATTATTCTACTCAATTTGACAATTCCATGCGTTATACAAGAACTTACAATTCTAACGATGACTTAGCAGATGAAATCCACTATAATTGGAGTGGTACCGCTTGGGATCCTACATTCCGATATCTATTCTTTTACAATACAAGCAATAAGCTAATAAACAGGACAAATTTACAGTGGAATGGTACAGCCTACGATTCATTAAATCGTGAATTAAGAACGTATGATGTGAATGGATATAATAATTCAATTACTTATCAAAGTTATTCTTCAGGTTGGATGAACGGAGCTAAAATTTTATTCACCAATGATGCTAATGGAAATCCATTAAATCAAAAAAATTTAACGTGGAATAATATTACCTCAACCTGGGATTCTACAATGCAAATAATCAATACATATAACTCTGCAAATTTGCTTACAACACAAATACAGCAATTTTGGAATGGTATAAGTAATCAGTGGGAAAATAATACTAAACGAGTAACTGTGTATAATACATCAAACCAAGAAATGATCAATTATTTTTTATTTTGGAATGCCCCTAACTGGGATTCTTCTTCTAGAATATTGTACACATACGACGTAAACGGTAATAAATCCTCTATAATCAATCAAACTTATCAAGGAGGAACTTGGCAAAACTCTTTTAAAAACGAGTATTTATTTAACTCAAATAATGATCAAATTAGATCTTTTTCATACAACTGGAATGCAGGAAATTGGGAACCTTCTACTAAAGATACTACCATGTATAATGCAAATAACTTAAAAACAGAGTGGATTTTGGGTTACTATAATGTTGGAGTTTATGAAAATTCCCAACGTTGTATTTATACTTACGAATCCATCACATTTACAGGTATAGAAGAAAATCCTTACCAAGCTTTAGGTTGTTTAATGCCTAATCCGTATGCCGGACAGTTTGTAGCTTGTGATTTAAAACCTGAAAAATCATATGTAATTTCACTATTTGACATGCAAGGCAGGCTAATTATGCAACAACAAGTAAATAACGGATCGAATGGTTTTTCTCTGAATGTGTTACCTGAAAATGGACTTTATATAGTTCAGGTGCAAAGTGAAGATGGTGCCGAATTGTTTACTAAAAAACTCATTATTAACCAATAAACAAAATTGAAGAGAACTCTTAAAATTTAAAGAGTTCTCTTCATTATTTATCTTAAAAAAAATGCATATGAGGAGAATACTAAGTCTAATCATTGTCATATCTCTTTTGGGATATGGTAGGCTGATGGGTCAGCTCACCATGAGCCAAATCACCAATCCGCTAATCAATTTTGTTCCAGAAATTGATTTAGACGAGGTATATCCAATTATTGCAGTAGTTCATAACATAGGACCCACGCAACTTCAATCAAATGAAGTTACCGTAACTTTTGCATTACAAACAAACAGTACTTTAGGGCAACCTGTAATTTTTCAAGTAGAAACTCTTCCTAATCCTGTCATTCCTCCTGGCGATACAATAGGTGTTCCGGTAAACTTTTCTATACCATCCAGTTTTTATTTTGCTTTTGGTGGAGGGAATACTGTTGTTGTTTGGCCAAGTATGTCCGGTTATCCTACCCTCGATTCATTAGAAGTACCAATATACATTATACCTTATAGTGGTACTGAAGATATAAATGAAAATGATAAGCAACCTACTTTGTATCCTAACCCACTTACAGAAGGATATTTAACTATTACCGGAATAGACAATATAACTTCTATACGAATTGTGGATGTATCGGGCAGAGAGGTTCTTTACATCAATAATCAGGAGATTCCGGTAGTACCAAAACCAATTCAGTCGGGAGTGTATATCATACACATCCAGGATCATAAAGGAAATAGCTGGGTAAGGCAATTTATCGTCAAGTAAATCTTTAACTATCATCAAAATTCATTACAAGCCCTGCCAGAAGCAGGGCTTGTTTTTTTATCACAATTACCCTAATGATATTATCTCTGCGGTACTTTGTTACCTTTGAACTATGTTTCGCGGAGAAAAAAACACCCCGGTGATAGCTGCCATCTGCCAAGCACATGGCCTTGAAGAAGTAATAATTTGTCCAGGCTCGCGTTCTGCACCGCTGACGTTGGCTTTTGTAAGAAATTCGTATTTTCAATGCAGAACGGTAATTGATGAGCGTAGTGCAGGGTATGTAGCCTTGGGAATAGCCCAGCAAAAGAAAAAGCCGGTAATAATTGTTTGTACCTCCGGTACGGCAGCACTGAATCTTTCACCGGCCCTAGCTGAAGCCTATTATCAGCAGGTTTCTTTGCTGGTGCTAACAGCTGACCGACCAGAAGCTTGGATAGATCAATTAGACGGGCAAGCCATTCAGCAAAAACACATCTATGATAGGTTTATACTTCGTTCGTGGCATCTCAACGGGGAATTGTATCACCCAGATGACCTTTGGCATACTCAACGAGTGATTAATGAAGCTATTTTACTCTCAAGCAATAAGCTAGGACCAGTACATATAAACCTGGCTTTTCGTGAACCGCTGTATCTACTTCCCAATGTCAATGATTATTCATTGCAGATAATACAAAACCTACCGAATCATGATGCGGTAAGTTTCAGTCATCCTAAACTTGAAGCAATTCTCCGTGAAACCGGAAAATTCTGGTTGATATTTGCACAGGATGTGTATGATGTTTCCTTATCGCCAATACTTCAGCAAGGTATTGATCAACTAAAATGGACAGTTGTTCACGAAAGTCTTTCAAACCTTCCTATTTCCGGAAGTATAAAAAACATGAACGAAGTATTGAGTTTCGATTTAATGGCACATCCGGCTCCTGAAGCAATTGTTTATTTCGGAAAACAAATAGTATCCAAAAAATTAAAACATTACCTCCGAAACATTCGCAACCTGCAAGTTATTCAAGTAGGAGAATTGCTGGCCGATCCATTGCAGCATTTACATACATGTATTCATGCGCCGGCACATCAGGTCGTGCAATTTATGTTAAAAAATAATATAGTTGGAAATTTAGATTTTTACAATCACTGGAAGTATGCATCCAAGAAAGCAGCACAACTATTTTTTGATTTTCTTACTCATGCACCCTATTCTGATTTAACCGCCATTGCACATCTTCGTAAATCCTTGTCAGGAGATATTGTAGTGCATTGGGGTAATAGCACACCGGTACGTTATGCTCAGCTAACAGAAAATCTTAGTCTTCCATTTCAAATACACCATTGTAATCGTGGTACCAGCGGCATTGATGGAAGCATTAGTAACGCTGTGGGTCATGCCTTGGCAAATCCCGAAAGAAAACATGTAGCCATTGTTGGTGATTTATCTTTTCAATACGATTGCAATGCTTTGTGGATTAAAGATTTTCCGGATAATCTTTTAATTATTGTTATTAATAATTCCGGTGGAAATATCTTTCGATTGATTGATGGTTCATCTCAAATACCCGAGTTAGAACCCTGGTTTGAAACCCGAAGAAAGCTAAATTTTCAAAACCTTTCGACGCATTTTGGGTTAACCTATTACCAGTGTACTTCATTAAAAGACCTTGAGATGATATGTGCAAAATTAAACCAACTGAGCCATTGCGTAATTGAAGTAGTTACAGATCCGGTTTTATCATCGCAGGTATTTAAAGAATTTTATCAATATTTACGTCAAAATACATAAGCTTATGTCAACTAGAAACTGGACACCCATTAAACAATACGAAGAAATTAAGTTTGAATTTTTTGAAGGAATTGCCAAAATTTCTATCAATCGCCCACATAAGCGAAATGCTTTTACCCCGCTTACCGTAAAGGAAATGATTGATGCCATGAATATATGCCGCGACAATCTCGATATTCAAGCCATTATATTAACCGGAGAGGGCGATGAAGCCTTTTGCAGCGGAGGCGACCAGAGTGTTCGTGGCCATGGAGGTTACATCGGCAGCGATATGATACCTCGTCTTAACGTTCTTGATTTACAAAAACAAATTCGCTCTATTCCAAAAGTAGTAATTGCCATGGTTAAGGGCTATGCCATTGGCGGCGGCCATGTACTGCATGTAGTTTGCGATTTGACCATAGCTGCTGAGAATGCCCGTTTTGGCCAAACTGGCCCGAAAGTAGGCAGTTTTGACGGAGGCTTTGGAGCGTCTTACTTAGCTCGCATTGTAGGCCAGAAAAAAGCACGGGAAATTTGGTATCTCTGCGAACAGTATAACGCACAGGAAGCTCTCGATATGGGATTGGTAAATAAAGTGGTACCCTTGCACCAAATAGAAGATGTAACAGTAGAATGGTGTAAAAAAATAATGGAAAAAAGCCCCATTGCCATTCGTATGCTTAAATCAGCCTTTAATGCTGAACTGGATGGACAGGCGGGAATTCAGGAATTGGCCGGTAATGCCACCCTGCTGTATTACCTAAGCGACGAAGCCAAAGAGGGGAAAAATGCATTTATTGAAAAGCGTAAGCCTGATTTCAGCAAATTCCCAAAGTTTCCATAATTTTAAAAGTGTACCTTTTACACTAAGCCATTGAAACCTATTCAAGCAAAAGTTTCTGCCTGGCTGCATGCGGCCCGGTTGCGTACCTTGCCATTGGCAGTAAGTGGCATTGTGGCTGGCAACATGTTAGCCCGCTATTACGGAAAATTTGACCCATGGATTTTTGCATTAAGTCTGCTTACTGCTCTTTGGTTACAAATCCTCTCAAATTTAGCAAATGACTATGGCGATTTTGCCAAAGGTACTGATAACGATGCCCGCATTGGCCCTGCACGAGCCATGCAAAGCGGCAAAATTTCTGTCCCTAGCATGAAAATCGGATTATTGATTTGCACCATCTTAGCATTGAGTAGTGGCATCCCCTTGGTGTGGCTGGGCACCCGTGATTTAGACTTGTTTGCAGGGCTTTTCTTTTTAGGTTTGGGTATACTGAGCATTGCTGCTGCTATTTTTTATACCGTTGGAAAAAATGCCTACGGATATCGAGGACTGGGCGATGTGTTTGTGTTTTTATTTTTTGGAATTATTGCAGTGTGCGGCAGCTTTTATCTACAATACAAAACGTTGTTATGGCAAGTATTTATTCCGGCTACTGCTATCGGATTGTTTTGTACAGGGGTATTAAATATGAATAACATGCGGGATGTAGAAAATGACCTTGCATCCGGAAAAATTACGCTTGCCGTACGATTAGGAAAAAAAGGCGCTATTCTTTATCATATTTATTTATTACTTACAGGATTTATTGCGGCTTTGTTTTTTCATGTAAAAGTTCTTTCAACCAATAATTGGATTTATTTGTTGCCTTTATTCTTAATAATTATCTCTCATCTTATTGTCGTAATAAAGCATAAAAATCCGGCTGAATTAGATATACAATTAAAAGTAGTAGTTTTAATTACGCTGCTTTACACATTAGTGCTTGTTATTA
>CALEWF010000125.1 GCA_937925455.1 uncultured Flavobacteriales bacterium
GTTAAATTTTTCAACAATGAGAACACAGATAAATAAACCGATTAAAAAAACATCTTCAACCCAGTTTAATGCAATTGAAGTAAAATAGCTGTTTGAACCCAGGTGGTTACTTCATATAATCGGCTTTAATACGGAAATGAAAATGAATTTGCATTATATCCGGTTTTCTATTGCATAATTTGGGTTAAATGGGGATGAATAATAAGGCTATATATCCAAAGTTCACCATTTTTTATTGTCTTAAAACAATTTTAGGATTAAGGCAACATCACTTCATGTTGCAACTCTCTCCATTTTATCCAAAGCTTTTTACCAGAAAAAAAAATGGTTTCTTTTAGTTTTTTATCAGAAGTTTCTTTTAAATTTCTCCAAGCCAAAGTAGTATGAGTTGTGCCTCGGGGTAGTTCTATAAATCCATACACTTCAAATTCGCCGGGCTGTTTATCTATTTTGTAAAAAATCCTTTCATTTTCAGCAACCGGTTCGCTAAATTGAATGAAAAGATGAGTGCTATCTGCATGAATTTCCCATGTAATATTGGATGATTTATTTGGGAACAAGAGCTCTACTATAGGCAAACCATATCCCAATTTATAATCGAAGAATGGCCACCAACAACCACTTTTTATGAGAAGTTGTTTTAACTTTGTCCCTGTTAATGTGTCTGAATAAAATTGCCAGATACAAGCCGCTAACCCTCCTACCAACGGTGCTGAAAATGATGTGCCACTAATTATTGATATTTTTTTTCTTCCCCAAGCAGCCACTGTTCCCGGAGCTGTGAGCTCAGGTTTGATGCGTCCGTCAGCAGTTGGTCCCACGGAGCTGAACCAGGCATGTTTGGCTGTATAAGGATGAATAGCGCCAACCGTAAGTACTTTTTCGGCATCAGCCGGAAGAATTATTGTTTTCCAATTACTGTTGTATTCATTCCCAGCAGCATTAATAACAAGCATGCCTTTATCAGCAGCCATATTCATGGCTTTTGAAAGACGTGATGTACCATTGAGATCCGTTTTTTTATACTTCGGACGGGTATATCCCATCGAGCAGTTGATGATATGTGCACCCTGCCGGTCGGCCCATTCCAATGCAGCAATCCATCGGTCTTCTTCTGCTCGGTTTTCACTCCATACCGATTCGGTTCGGGCAAGCAAATAAGAAGCACCGGTAGCTAAACCGGTTTGCAAAGTTTCTGTTTTTCCTGCCAAACATGAAAAAACATACGTTCCATGCATTGAACCGGTATATACATCATCTTTTTTACGAATAAAATCAAAGGTTGATGAAATACCGTTTCGATGATAAACATGTTGCAAGCCCGGCGAGGTATTAGCCCCCAGAAATCCGGCATCAATAATACAAATGCGGATACCTCTGCCATTTAATTTATGCAATTGAAGCAATTTAGCTCCCAAAACATTGATTTGTGCATCTGCCAGTTTTTTTTCGTTTTCCTGCTGTTTCTTGGTAACTTTTTTGTATGTAAGATTGATGGCATTCATTCCAATGCTTTCAATCTTTTTTACAAAAGGCAATGTCATAATTTCAGATAGGCTGTCTGTATGTATCCATGCAGCCACGGCATTGAGCCAACGACTTTCATATCCCAGAGAATCCACTTTGAATTCAATTCCCCGAATATATTTCTCGTTTACCGGATAGTCAGAAATTTGCCAAGGGATATTTTGTGCGATTCGACGTTTTATTGCATATTCATTAAAGCCGTTTGGTAAACCGATGGTATCTGACTTATCATTAAAAAAAATCCAGTACTTCTGTTGTGGATATACTCGAGTAAAAAACAATAAAAAAATCAAACATAAAATTTGTTTCATTTTTTTAAACTCTATTCATCCATTGCTTTTATGGAAGAGGCTGCTGTGGCAAGTCTTTGCCAAATTCTTCCCACTTAAAGCTGCGTTTATTTGTACGGTCAAACCAATACAGTTTACTTTTACCGGTTTCGGTATCCCACACCAAAATGTAATGATATATAACATCTTCACTACTGCTATACACCACTGTCTGGTTCATCATGTATTTGCCGAATGCAAAAGTGCTAAACGGTGTAGTAACATCAGCACGGGCAGGTTGCATATTGCGGATTAAAAATCCGGTTGCTGTAATTATCATTGCAATGCCGGCAGCAATTTGTAAAAATCGTATCATAGGTATTAAATTTTGGGTAAGGTAAGAATAATTTGCCGGTTATCTAAATTTATGATGTATGAATTAAGCGTTCTTCCTTGTATTTTTGAAGCATGTACAACATTTATTTGAATGCCGGGATAGCATTACCGGAAGTTGCAGAAAAAGAGGCACTAAAAATTGATGCATCGGTAGAAGAAGAGCGTCAGGTAATTGTACATTGTTTTATCCACATGCCTCAAGGAGGTGGAGTACGTGTTTGGAAAAGTACTTATCTCCGCGATAAACATTCGGGTCATCGTTCTAAATTGGTGAATGTTTTTGGTATATCTTTAGCTCCAGTATGGACATTAGTTGAGATAGGGCAAGCTGTACATTTTATACTTACCTTCGAACGATTGCCTTCAACCTGCGTAATGTTTGATTTGATTGAAGATATTCCGGAAGATGGTGGTTTTTTTGTGGGAAATATTGTTCGAAATCGTGAAGATGTATATAAAGTGAGATTGTAATGTTAGTTCCTACCCTTGTATATGAAGATGCTTTTTTGTTAGTAGTGAATAAACCTTGCGGACTTAATTCAGATGCAGATAAAGCAGGTAATCCATCGGTAGAATCGTGGGTGAAAAAATATTACGCTGGGAAAAAACAAATTCAACCGGTATTGATGCATCGCTTAGACCGACTAACTAGTGGGTTGATTTTAATTTCAAAAAAACCTTCTATTACAAGGCAATTGCAGCATGCATTTGAACAAAGAAAAATAGAAAAGAAATACCTCGCAGTTGTACATAATTTTTCATTACCTGAATCTGGAATATTAAAACACTACGTAAAAAAAGATTTTCAACTAAAAAAGTCTATTGTAGTAGATTCACCAGACTTAGGACATGAAGCAGTTTTAAAGTACAAAAAAATTCAGCAGGTTGATAATTACTCTCTATTAGAAGTACATTTATTTACTGGGCGTTATCATCAAATAAGAGCACAGTTAGCTGCTGTTGGTTGTCCAATAGTAGGAGATAAATTATATGGATCTAAAATTGATTCATCAATAAAGCATGGAATTGGATTGCATGCTTATGCATTAAATATTTGTGGTATAAATGGTTTAAAGGTGCAATACTGGAAGGTGCATCCTCCGTTTATTGGAATTTGGATAATTTTTAATAATTTAGGATAACTACAAAACGTTACGCTATGAAAAAAATATTTATACTTCTGGTTGGATTTTTCTTTTTAAACTTAAATGTAGTTTACAGTCAATGTACACCTGTTGATTGCTCGGCATCTTTACCCCCTTATGGTGGAATATGCGATACAATACTCTTGGAGGGAGTTGTGAATACTGCTTATATTGATTTTGAATCATTTCATATTACAACGGCATGTTTTGATGCAGGGTTAATTAGTCCATCAAATGCTGGTACAGGAATAAAAATCACATCGCTGCATGCCTTTAGTTTTTATCCAAATTATGCATTAGAAAAAATATAAGGAGGGCTAAGATCACCAACTTTTGAAAAAAGTCCTTCCAACCATGTCCTTTTTTGTCCCGATGCAGATAGTTTTAAGGTAGTATTTCCGCCATGTTTACTAATCCAACTTCCTAATGCAAAGCATTTAAAGCGTAAAGTGCTCAAAGTGGCTTGTGACTTGGTTTGTAGAACTAAAAAACGGAACA
>CALEWF010000126.1 GCA_937925455.1 uncultured Flavobacteriales bacterium
TTCCAAGTCCTCGGGGCTCATGCACGCATCGCATGGTCGCAGCGGTGTCTTCGTACCCTCAGCCCCGCTGCTCCCTGCGTTGCGGCATTCGCCCCTGCGGGCTTTCCACTACCATCCGCAGCAGATGGGGTAACGGATGAATACGCCTCTACAAGGCAGAAAAACATGCTGCCGCCCCCGAAATTATTTTATAGATTATTGAAAAAGCTGATTACAATTTTTGATTTTATACACTGTAAATCAATTGATAAACCCTCTTATATTCTTAAATATTAAGTTATTGTTAAGCAAATATTAAAATTAAGTAAATTTAATATTAACTTAGCGTTAAGTTTTTACGTATATTATATTGTTTAACCATTAAAAACAAAGTGCCATGAAAAAGTGGATTGTATGTTTTGTGCTGAGTATGCCTTTGGTTGCTTTTGCTCAGAATTTTGAACGCTATCACTACAATTCTAAAGGAAAAATTATTGCCGTATATTCAGGTACTGACCATAATAATTTTGATTTTGTGAGGTACTATGATAATGGGAAAAAAAAGACCGAGGGTTCATATCTGGGTGGCAAAAAGCATGGGGTATGGAAAACTTGGAACGAGGAGGGAAAGTTAACGGCAAAGGCTCGCTACAAACACGGAGAAAAATCAGGAAAGTGGATGATTGTGGACGAAAATGATAAAAATGTATTTCATATTAGTTTTGAAAACAATCATATAAAAGAGGCAAGTAAAACCAAGGAAATGGGCAAAGTGCTTGTAAAACGTTAAATCTTTTATCAAAAAGAAAATTCATCAGGTCCGGCTTTATAATAATAGTCGAACATTTTTGTTTAGCTTTTTTTGATTACTTTTTAATGAAAGCCTACATCTTTGTAGTATGCGTTTGGATGTTTTTTTAGTACAGGAGGGCTGGTTTCCTTCCCGTAAAAAGGCGCGGAACGCCATTGATGCCGGTTGGGTGCTTGTTAATGGGAAATCTGCTACCAAAGCTGGTACTGAAATTACTTCGAGCGATTTTATAGAAGTAACCCCCAATGAATTATTGAAATACGTTAGTGTCGGTGGTTTTAAATTAGAAAAAGCGATTCTGGATTTTCAGCTTGATTTTGATGGAAAAACTATCCTTGATATAGGTGCATCTACCGGAGGCTTTACAGATTGTGCCTTACAACACGGGGCAGTAAAAGTATTCACGGTTGATGTGGGAACAGCACAGCTTTCTCCAAAGCTGAAAGATGATCCCCGAGTAATATGGCGGGAACAAACGCATATCAAAAATTTTAATTTGGATGAAAAAGTAGATGTAGTGGTGATGGATGTTTCATTCATGTCGCAAGTATTGGTATATCCTTTGCTTAAAAATTGGTTAAAGCCTCAGGGATGGTTAATTTCACTCATCAAACCGCAGTTTGAACTGAATAAAAAAGTTACATTTCGTAGGGGCATTATTCGAGATGAAAAGCTTCATCAGGAAGTGTTAGACAAAATAACCCGCCAAGCGGCTAATCATCACCTGATGATTCAGAATATTACAACTGCACCAGAAAACGAACAAAAAAACAAAGAGTTTTTAGCTTGGTTTGTGTACCAGCCCACTTAAATATGGGTTACAATCCCATATCCATTTCGCCACCTTCTTGCATGCGCCGGCGGTTTTCGCGGCGATTAGATTCTTGTTGTTTGCCAAACCGGTAGGTGAACTGAATAGTGGCTACACGGGTTTCGCGTTTTCGATAAACATCCCCGTAGAAATTGATTCCGCGAGTATCCACATAAAATCGGCGGGTGTCAAAAATATCAGAAATATTGAGCGTAAGCGATGCTTTGTTTTTCAAGAAATCTAAGCGGTATCCGGCATCCAGTCCCCAGATTTCGGCCATCACACCTTGCGGAAAAACATTGGGACCATTTAAGTTAAAAGAAAACTGTAACTCCATATTTTTCCCAATCTTAAAGCTGTTTTGAAGCCGTATGTTGTAGCTGAAATTGGTAGCATTGAGTTCGCCCTCCTGATTTTGTCCGAATACCTGATTGCGGAAAACGCTCACGGTAGAGGTACTGTTCCACCACTTAAACCAGCGATTGCGAGCTACTAATTCCAACCCAAAGTTGATGGAATAATCTAAATTTAAAAACGTAACAGTTGATACCCCCAGTGAGTCCACGCTGCGATAGCGCTGAATAATGTTATTTACATGGCGAAAGTATGCTGTGGCAACTAATGTGTGGTTTTTCCATTGCTTGGAATAATTGAATTCGAGGGCATCCATGTTCTCCGGATTCAAATCGGGGTTTCCTTTCCGGATGTTTAGCGGATCTTGGTAGTCAGCAAACGGATTGAGGCTGCGCAAGCCAGGACGGTTGATCCTTCGGGAGTAATTCAACTGAAACTCATGGCCTTTACCGGCTTTGTAGCTTAGAAATACGGATGGGAAGAAGTTTATGTAATTCTTGGTAAACCCAATATTTCCTACGGTTTGTTCCCCCCAGATATTGGTTTGTTCAACCCGCAAACCTATTTGGTATCCAAATTTTTCTTTTACTGAACCACTGAATGTTCCGTAAACTGCATTCACATTTTCAAGATAAATAAACCGATTGGTGAGACCATTATCAATAATCCAGTTGTTTTGATTGTAATCAAATGAATCAGCAATCATTTCATTATCAAACTGCCGTATGTTTACCTTCCAGCCGGTTTCAAATTTGTATTTTTGAGCAAAGGGGTGTGTATAATCCATTTGAGTTACCGAAACGATACTTTGATTATTTTGTATATTATGATTTAAAGAAGGAGGTCTAGTAGTATCCGGGATATTATCCAGCGTAAATTCTTGTTGCCTGAAATCGCCTCGATTGGCTGAGCGATTGAATGAGATACTCGAAGAGGCCGTCAATTCTCTGTTTTGCTTGGGAAATTTAAGGGTGTAATTGATTCCACCATCTGCACTATAGCTCTCATTTGGAGTGTCTGTCTTCCGCTGATATATATGGGTTACCCAATCGTTGGCATTCAAAAACTGATAATCAATCAGCTCGGGTCGTGCTCCGTTTCCGTAGCTAAACAAATAGGTAAAGCCAATGGTGTTTTTTGAATTGGGGATAATATCAATATTGCCCGAAAAGGTAGGGCTGAT
>CALEWF010000127.1 GCA_937925455.1 uncultured Flavobacteriales bacterium
CAAATTATGCAATAGAAAACCGGATATAATGCAAAGTAATTTTCATTTCTGCATTAAAGCCGATTATATGAAGTAACCACCTGGGTTCAAACAGCTATTTTACTTCAATTGCATTAAACCGGGTTGAAGACGTTTTTTAATTGGTTTATTTATCTGTGTTCTCTGTGGTGAAAAATTTAACCACAAAGCACACAAAGAAAAAGTTATGACAGAAATTACCGCACGCTGTGCCCTTTGTGTAAAACTTTGTGTTCTTTGTGGTAAAAAGCATTAAACCTGAATAGTAAACAAATTTTTTAACCACAAAGAACACAGAGATACACGGAGAACACAAAGAAAATGAGAGAAAAAACAAAAGGCATTGCTTTGTGCTATCTGTGGTTATTTATGTAGCTGTGGCTACGTAGGTTTTTGTTTTTCTGGATGCCTTTGGAAAATTTCTAATGCATAATTTGGGTTAATACATTTTCAAATCAACTCATCCGCCCTTTGGGGCGGACTGATGCGGATGAAATTGGAAAGCCCGCAGGGGCGATTGCCAAAACGCAGGGAGCAACCAGTTAATAAAAAAAATTTAAGAATAATAAACCCCAACAGGGCTTTTTAAGCTACGTGCATGGATATTACTTTGCCAGCATCTCACACAAGTCGGCTAAACGATTAGAATAACCGGCTTCGTTGTCGTACCAGCCAAATACCTTTACCATGTTGCCTTTCACCACGGTAAGTTGAGCATCAAAAATGCAGGAATGCGGATTGCCAACGATATCAGCAGAAACAATTTCGTCTTCGGTATATTCCAAAATGCCTTTAAGCACACCTTCGGCAGCGGCTTTAAAGGCAGCATTGATTTCTGCCGGGCTTTTGGGATTTTTTACAATCAGCGAAAGATCGGTAAGTGAACCTGTGGGAGTTGGAATGCGTACGGAGGTTCCATCCAGCTTTCCGTTTAGGTGGGGGAAAATTTTTCCGATGGCTTTGGCAGCACCGGTTGAAGTAGGAACAATTGAAAGAGCAGCAGCGCGGGCACGGCGCAGGTCTTTATGCGGGGCATCCTGCAGGCGTTGGTCGGCGGTGTATGCATGAATGGTCATCATGTATCCGTTTTCAATACCACACAGGTCATCCACCACTTTTACCAGCGGAGATACGCAGTTGGTAGTACATGATGCATTAGATATAATCAGGTCATCCTTAGTTATGGTGTTTTCATTGGCTCCCAGCACAATCATTTTAATATCATCACCTTTTGCAGGAGCCGAAAGAATAACCCGCTTGGCACCGGCTTTGAGATGTGCGGAAGCTTTTTCCTTGTCTAAGAACAAACCGGTACATTCTAATACAATATCAACACCCAAGTCTTTCCAAGGCAAATTCTCTGGATTTTTTTCGCTTAGCCCCTTGATGGCTTTCCCGTTAACAAGAATATGCTGGTCATCAGCCGAAACAGCACCGTTGAATCGGCCATGAATGGAATCGTATTTTAGCAAATGCGCCAAGGTAGCATTGTCGGTCAGATCGTTAATAGCAACCACGTTTACATTGGGTTTGTTAAGCAAGGCACGGAAAGTAATCCGCCCGATGCGTCCGAAGCCGTTGACGGCTACATTGATTTTACTCATGTTGAAGAAGTTTATGGTTAACAGTTCAATAATTCAGAGCGCGAAGATAGTAAATCAGCCGTTTATTTTGGCCGGATATTTCATCTATTACAAAAGCCCGGCTTAGTCTATGTTTTTTCAGAGGCGGTTTGGGTTTTCGAGTAATTTGATATAGATTTGTAACACTTTATCTCTACCGATAAAGTGTAAAAATTGTTATATTTAAATAAATTTAAAATTATCAAATTCGTATTAAATAAATTTCGTTATCAGTATGAATACAATTCGTTATACTCGGAGCCACGGATGGAAAAAAGCCCTGATGCTAAGTCTGGCTGCCGGCACTATAGCTTTGGTTAAGCCAGTGTTTGCCCAGCAAACACATGGCTGTGGTAGTGATGTTCACTTGGTTGAAAAAGAATATCCTGGTACTATTTTCAATATGCAGCTATTCGAACAAGAATTCCGTAGTTGGTTGCAAACTGTAGATATTAACCAGTTGGAATTATCCGAATCAGGAACTCGCATTGTGCCAATAGTAGTACATGTACTTCACGAAGGGGGGAATGAAAACATTTCTAAGGCTCAAATTCAAAGCCAAATTGTAGCCTTAAACAAGGATATGAAAGCTCAAAATAGCGGGCTTACAACTCCTGCATTTATAAATCATCCAACTTTTGATACCTTGGTAGCAAATTATAATTTAGAATTTCGGTTAGCTACCAAAGATATGTTTGGTAACTGTACTGACGGAATTGTTCGGGTTTATACTTCTAAAACCAATCAAGCCAAAGATTTTACACGGTTCAAACAAGAAAGTTATTGGGATCGTGATAAATATTTTAACGTATGGGTTGTGAAATCCATTTTTAATGATACGCCATACGGAACTATATTAGGTTATGCCCAGTTTCCATTTGCATTTGGCGGACAGTACCCACTAACATCTACCGATGGAGTAGCTGTTATCCACAATGTATTTGGAACAACCGGTACAGCAGCCGGAAATACCGGTGCCACCCTTACGCACGAAGTAGGTCATTGGCTTGGGCTACGCCATATTTGGGGTGACGAAAATTGTGGAAGTGATGGAATAGACGATACTCCACAACACAAAGAGCCTAATTTTAGTGGGCCAACTTGTTTTACAATACCCAAACCCGCTACTTGTTATGAGC
The DNA here is from genome assembly GCA_937925455.1 of uncultured Flavobacteriales bacterium. Classification (GTDB taxonomy): domain Bacteria; phylum Bacteroidota; class Bacteroidia; order CAIKAF01; family CAIKAF01; genus BA4. The sequence goes on from CALEWF010000127.1 coordinate 2,780, forward strand.
CCGGATTTAATGATTATTTACGCGATAGCATTGGCGAAATGTGGATGAATTTTATGGATTATACGGCAGACCAATGTTTGTGGATGTTTACAAAAGGACAAAAGGCATTGTCTGATTTTGTATTCAATACTATTTCTTTTCGCAGTAATTTAATTACTAATGCTAATAATGTTGCCACTGGAACTGATGATGCTAGTTACGCAGCTCCTTGTTCTCCTGCTCCTATAGCTGATTTTTGGAGCCGCAGTGGTACCAATGAGCTTATTTCTACTAAACTTCTTTGTGCCGGTGGACAGCTTACATTTGCTAATGGAACATACAATGCAACTCCAACATCTATTCAATGGAATTTTGAGGGTGGAACGCCTTCAACTTCTAGTGCATCGGCACCTACCATAACCTATAATACTCCGGGAGTTTACGATGTTACACTTACAGCCTCCAATTCACAAGGAAGTAGTACAAAAGTACGCAATGACTATGTTCGGGTATATCCTAACGTTGCTGATGAATCAAAATATATTTATTACGATTCTTTTGAATATGGTTCATTGTATGACCAAGGTAAATGGTTAATAGTGAATGAAGGGAATCAGACTAATGGCTGGGAAAATTATGCCGCCGGATATTTAAGCAATCGTTCTATGCGCATGCGTAACGAAGGAAATATTCGTTTTGAAACTGATGCTTTGATTTCTCCCATGTATGATTTAACCGCCATTGATAATGACCAGTTTACGTTCCGCTATGCCTATGCTGTTCGAACCAATAATCCATTTATAGAGCAACCTGATCGCTTAGAAGTTTATGTTTCTACAAATTGTGGCCAAAACTGGACCAGAAGAAATATTACCGTGGATAATCAAACTTCTACAAGCCTTAGTGGAACCCGTTTGATTACTGCAGGCCTCGATCCGGATGGATTTGTACCAACCAGTCCGCTGCAATGGAAACAAGCTTCTGTAAACATTGCACCTTATGTAAATAATAACAATGTGCGCTTTATGTTCCTTTGGACTTCCGGTGGACCTTATGGCAATGATTTCTTCTTAGATGATATCATGATTAATAATTCACAAGCTGTTGGTATTGAAGAAATAACTACTGGACAAACCGGATTTACTGTATATCCCAATCCTGTATCTTCTGTATCACAGGTTTATTTCAACCTAACCCAAGATGGTGATGTACAAATTGACCTGTTAGATATTACGGGCCGGCTAGTAGGCCAAGTATTTAACGGTAACCTAACCGCCGGAGAACAAACTTTCCAAATTGAACATAGCCGTTTCCATGCTTCCGGAGTTTATTTTGTTCGCCTCAGTGTAAATGGTGCTGTTTCAACTCAAAAAATTGTAGTGGAATAAAATACACATTCTTTTGCTATTTGATGAAAAAGCCGGATGTTATCCGGCTTTTTTTATGATTCCACTACTTGTTGGACATTTTTCTCTGTTTTCCACTGTGGTGAAAAATTTATCCACAATGCACACAAAGAAAAAGTTATGACGGAAATGACCACACGCTGTGCCCATTGTGTAAAACTTTGTGTTCTTTGTGATTAAAGCATTAAACCTGAATAGTAAACAAATTTTTTAACCACAAAGCACACAGAGATACACGGAGAATACAATGAAAATGA
>CALEWF010000128.1 GCA_937925455.1 uncultured Flavobacteriales bacterium
TAATTCATGCAGTGTATTGCATGCATGCTGATAATCTTGCTTCTTATCAACCGATGTTATGGTGTAAGGTATTTGATAATATTGCTCCTTGGTATAACCAGATGAAGTAATATGAATAAAATGTCCGGGGTCAAGCTTAAATACATGTTGAAAAATACTGTACGGCGCCGGAATGTACCCTAATCTAAAATACATGAATAGAGCATCTCTGTTTAAATTTTTTTCGATGCCCATATTCATTAAAGCTCTTAATTCAGAAGCAAAGCAACATTGATTAGCATTAATGGTATAATACAGAGGTTTAATGCCATATCGGTCACGCACTATTATGAGCTCATTTTTTTCACGGTCATACACCGCAAAAGCAAAAAAACCGTTCAGCTCATCAATACAATCAATTCCTTTTTGAATATAGAGCTGAAGTAAAACTTCTGTATCAGAATTGGTTCTAAAACGAATACCCTGAGTTTCTAAGCCGGCTCGTAGGGATTTGAAATTAAAAATTTCACCATTAAATACGATGGTAAACCGACCCGAATCATCCGAAAATGGTTGGGAAGCAGCGTGGCTTAGGTCAATGATAGACAAACGGGTATGGCCTAAAACGCAGCTTTCAAATTGCTTTACTTGCTGAAAATCGGGACCACGATGCAGCATGGATTGAACCGATGCCTTCAACCTATTGAAAGCCGTTTTACCTTCTTCATTAAATGCATACATCCCCGCTATGCCACACATGGCTGGAGAAAAATTATAGGTGAATTACTTCACCGTAAGCGGCAGCAGCAGCCTCCATCACGGCTTCACTCATGGTTGGATGAGGATGCACCGCAGTAATAATTTCATGCCCGGTAGTTTCCAGCTTACGCAAGGCAACAATCTCGGCAATCATCTCGGTAACATTGGCACCTACCATGTGAGCTCCCAATAGCTCTCCATACTTCGCATCAAAAATAAGTTTTACAAACCCATCCGGATGGCCGGCAGCTTTGGCTTTTCCGCTGGCTGTAAATGGAAATTTACCTACCTTAATTTCATAACCGGCTTCTTTAGCCTGCTTTTCAGTATATCCCACAGAGGCAACTTCCGGCTGGCAATAGGTACATCCGGGAATGTTTTTATAATCAATCGGTTCTGGATTCTTTCCTGCAATTTTTTCTACACATACAATACCTTCATGCGATGCTAAATGAGCCAACGCTGGACCGGGAATTACATCGCCAATGGCATAAATGCCGGGGACATTGGTTTGATAAAATTGATCAACCACAATTTTTCCTTTATCAGTCTTTATGCCCATAGTTTCTAAACCAATGCCTTCTATGTTAGCTTCAATTCCCACAGCCGAAAGCACAACATCACATTCCATGCTTTCGGTTCCCTTGGGCGTTTTAATGATTACTTTACAGCCTTTATCAGAAGTTTCAACTTTTTCAACCGACGAATTGGTCATTACCTCTATGCCCTGCTTTTTAAAAATTTTTTCCATGGTTTTACTTACCTCCTCATCTTCAGCAGGCAGTATGGTAGGCATAAATTCCACTAACGTAACTTTAGTTCCAAGTGCGTTATAGAAATAAGAAAATTCAGAACCAATAGCTCCAGAACCCACTACTATCATAGTTTTAGGCTGAGTTGGCAGGGTCATGGCTTCCCTGTAACCAATCACTCGTTTACCGTCTTGCGGTATGTTGGGTAATTTACGGGAACGCGCTCCTGTGGCAATAATAATGTGTTTGCCTTCTACCGTTTTTTTAGTTCCATCGGCTGCTGTTACCTCTACTTTTCCTTTGGCTACCAGCTTGCCGATACCCATAATCACCTCGATGTTGTTTTTTCGCATCAAAAACTGAACTCCCTTGCTCATCCCTTCAGCTACCTGACGGCTACGGGCAATAATTTTATCAAATTCAGCTTCTACCTCTTTAATTTTCAGCCCATATTCACCTGCATGCTTAATATAATCGTAAACCTGAGCACTTTTCAATAAAGCTTTGGTAGGAATACATCCCCAATTAAGACAAATTCCACCCAGGTTTTCTTTTTCTATAATGGCTGTTTTCAACCCTAGTTGCGAAGCCCGAATTGCTGCTACATATCCACCCGGACCACTTCCTATTACAATGATGTCGTAACTCATACTATGTTTTTTAAAATAAGAACACGAAATTAAAAAAATATCCGGGTTTACACTCGTCAATCATGATTCTGCCCAACATGCGGATTTTATTTTCATGGGGGCGGCAGCGTGTTTCTCCGCCTCGTAGGAGCGGATTCACCCGCTGCCCCGTCTGCTGCGGATGGTAGTGAAAAGCCCGCAGGGGCGAAGCCCACAGTGTACGGGGTAGCGGGGCTGAGGGTACGAAGACACCGCTACCCCGATACAATGTGTGGCTGAGCTCCGAGGACTTGTAACGAACAGCCGCTTTAAGCAGCCCAATCATGTAATATCTGTGAACTTCTAAAAATTTTTATTGTAGATGTTGATAAAAACAAATCCCAACAGGCGTTACACGTAAAAACAGACTGTACCTTCGTTGACGGTAGTATTTAATAATTTCAATCCATGACACTCATTAAATCTATTTCCGGCATTCGTGGAACCATCGGAGGGGAAGCAGGCCAAAACCTTACTCCAACTGATACTGTAAAATTTACGGCCGGCTACGCCGAGTGGCTTAAAAATAAATTTCCGGGCCAATCCATCACCGTGGTTGTGGGCCGTGATGCTCGTATCTCGGGACCTATGATTAGCCAGCTGGTGATACAAACCCTGATTGGTTGTGGCATTCATGTGATTGATTTAGGACTAAGCACCACACCTACCGTAGAAATTGCTGTTCCTGATTTTCATGCCCAGGGAGGGATTATTCTCACGGCCAGCCATAATCCTAAACAATGGAATGCTTTAAAACTACTCAATGAACGTGGAGAATTTATTTCGGCTGAAGATGGAAGTAACCTGTTGCAAATAGCTGAACGTGGAGAAACTGTCTTTGCCGGAGTAGATGAGTTGGGTTCCTATCGCTTCATTGCTAACGGGTACATGGATGAACATATAGATAAAATATTGGCTTTGAAGTTGGTAGATGTAGATATGATACGCGAAGCCGAATTTAGTATTGTAGTAGATGGCGTAAACTCTACGGGGGGAATTGCGGTACCCAAACTTTTGGAAAAACTGGGTGTAAAAGAAATTCACCGGCTGTTTTGTGAACCCAACGGGCATTTTCCACATAACCCGGAACCCTTACCGGAACATCTTACAGAAATTTCATTTTTCATTAAAAAAAACAAATGCGACTTAGGGATTGTAGTTGACCCCGATGTGGACCGATTGGCGCTGGTTTGCGAAGATGGAAGCATGTTTGGCGAAGAATATACACTGGTAGCCGTGGCCGACTTTGTGTTGCGCTACAAAAAAGGGAATACGGTTTCCAACCTGTCATCAACCCGTGCATTACGCGACGTAACAGAAAAAATGGGAGGCAAGTACTACGCTGCTGCGGTAGGCGAAGTGAATGTGGTAAAGAAAATGAAAGAAGTGAATGCGGTAATTGGCGGAGAAGGAAACGGTGGTGTTATTTATCCGGAATTGCATTACGGAAGGGATGCATTGGTTGGCATTGCCTTGTTTTTATCGCATCTAGCTGAAAACAAAATGAAAGCATCTGAACTAAAGCAAACCTATCCGGCTTACACCATATCGAAAAATAAAATTGAACTAACCCCGGACATTGATGTTGATGTAGTTTTGGAAAGAATGATAAAAAAATACGAAGGACAGCCAATAAATACTGAAGATGGGGTAAAAATAGAGTTGGGGAATGAATGGGTGCATTTACGCAAATCGAATACAGAACCTATCATCCGGATATATGCAGAAAGTACGGATGAAAAGAAAGCCCATGCTTTAGCAGAAAAAGTAATGGAAGAAATTCGTAGCTTTTGCTAAATGGTTTGGTGATCACCCCCATTCGGCGTACCTTTGAACAACCAATTTTACGTAGTAATGAAAGTTTACCTGGATAATGCAGCCACTACTCCTATGGATAAGGAAGTAAGTGAAGTAATGTTGAGTGTAATGAATGATTGCTATGGAAATCCCTCCTCCATTCATGAACACGGCAGAAAAGCCAGAGCTATTATAGAAAAATCCAGGAAAAAAATTGCAGAATTACTCAATGTAGCTCCGGCAGAAATTTTTTTTACCAGTGGTGGCACCGAAGCAGATAACATGGCCATTCGGCAACCGGTAGAAGATCTTGGCATAAAACGTATCATCACCACACGAATTGAACATCATGCCGTAACTCATACGGTTGAAGAACTGGAGAAAAAAGGGAAAGTCAAAGCGGTATGGTTACCCGTTAGTAACGATGGAAGTATTTCATTAGATGAATTAGAAAAACACCTTTCAACGAAAATTCCTACATTGGTTTCATTGATGCATGCCAACAATGAAATTGGCACCATGCATCCCATTACGTTGATAGGTGAACTTTGTAAAAAATACAATGCCTTATTTCATTCAGATACGGTACAAACCATGGGGCATTATCCAATGAACCTTCAAAAAATTTCCGTGGATATGATTACCTGTAGTGCTCATAAACTGCATGGGCCTAAAGGTGTCGGATTTATATATATCCGAAGCGGCACAGGTATTCAACCCATGATCACCGGAGGTTCGCAAGAGCGTAACATGCGGGCTGGAACAGAAAATATATATGGAATTGCAGCCTTGGCTAAAGCCATGGAACTGGCGTATGAACACATGGATGAACATGAACAACACATCCGAGGATTAAAGAATTACATGAAGCGGAAGCTCATGGAAGAATTGGACGATATTCGTTTTAACGGTGATGCTTCGAATGATAGTTTGTACACCGTATTGAATGTTTCATTTCCTCCTTCGCCTCATAGCGAAATGTTTTTAATGAAACTTGACATACAAGGTATATCTGCCTCGGGTGGAAGTGCCTGCTCATCCGGTAGTAATACCGGTTCGCATGTTTTAGCAGGCATTCAGGCTGATCCCAATAGGCCCGGTGTACGTTTTTCATTTAGCCGGTTCAATACCAAAGAAGAAATAGACTACGTAGTAGGCATACTCAAAACCATGTATGCCACTCAACCCGCAAACTCATGATATGAAACACGGCATTCGCATCACCTTTTTAGGAACCGGTACTTCGCAGGGTGTTCCGGTGATAGCCTGTGAATGTGAAGTTTGTAAATCAACCGATACATATGACCACCGGTTACGAAGTTCCATTTTAATAGAATCTGCCACTACCAGTGTAGTCATTGATACCGGCCCGGATTTTAGGTATCAAATGCTACGTGAATCTGTAAAAAAAATCAATGCCGTAGTTTTTACCCACGAACACCGTGACCACATTGCCGGCTTAGATGACATACGGGCTTTTAATTTTAAGCAAGGAGAAAGCATTCCTTTATATTGCACAGCAGCCGTTGAAAAAGCCATACGCAGAGATTTTCATTATGCTTTTGCAGAAACGAAATATCCCGGAGTGCCAGAAATGCATATTATCCCCATACAGGATGATCCTTTCATGGTGGGAGATATCCCTTTTATTCCTATAAAAGTTATGCACTACAAAATGCCGGTATTGGGTTTTCGTATTCATAATTTTACGTACATCACGGATGCCAGTTTTATTGCTGATGAAGAACTTAATAAAGTAAAAGGTTCGGATATTGTTGTATTGAATGCGCTTCGAAAACAAACGCATATTTCACATTTCAATTTAGAGCAGGCTCTTAAAATTATGGATTATCTTAAACCACAAAAAGGATATTTTACACACATCAGCCATTTGTTGGGATTGCACAAAGAAGTGGAAAAAGAGCTACCGACCAATATTAAACTGGCTTTTGACGGATTAAAAATTGAAATTTAAAAATTGAAATGCTACGTATGCTTTTATCCCAAATTATGCAATAGAAAACCGTTTATAATGCAAAATCATTTTGATTTGATTATTACCCCCCCATAAAGGGAAATAACCACTTGGGTTCAACAAATTGTTTGGCTTTGATTGCAATAACCCCAAACTGTCAATATAATTTTAGTCATAATGTTTAATACAAGAGCGGCCGCGTGTTTCTCCGCCTCGCAGGGGTGGATTCACCCGCTGCCCCGTCTGCTGCGGATGGAAGTGGAAAGCCC
>CALEWF010000129.1 GCA_937925455.1 uncultured Flavobacteriales bacterium
ATGCATTGAATGTAAATAAACAAGGATATTTATTTTTTTCTGAATCGTATGATGTAAAAGCCAATGACTCGCTTCGTCCGTTTTTAGTGGATATTCCCTTGCAACCAATTGAAGTGGGTGGATCTGTTGTATTAAAAAATGTATATTTTAATACCGATAAGTATGATTTATTGAACGAATCAAAAGCGGAATTAAATAAACTGGCTGAGTTACTTAAAGCCAATCCTTCCATGAAAATTGAAATTGGAGGGCATACCGATAATGTTGGAAATAAAACGTACAATCAAAAATTATCTGAAAATCGAGCAAAAGCTGTGTATGACTATTTGGTATTGCAAGGCATTGCTGCAGCACGATTATCATACAAAGGTTATGGCGATACCATGCCTATTGCCGATAATTCTACAGAGCAAGGAAGAGCATTGAATCGTAGAACGGAATTTAAAGTTACAGCCAAGTAATGTTGAAGCATTTCAAAATAAAACAATACATCTTAACACTCTTTGTTTTTACTTCTTTAAAAACTGTTTTTAGCCAGACTGGATTTGATATTCAGGGGCATCGAGGCTATCGTGCAAGATTTCCTGAAAATTCTATTCCTGGTTTTATTGCCGCGTTGGATAGTGGTGCTACCACATTGGAATTAGATGTTGTTATTAGTGCCGATCATCAGGTAGTTGTTTCACACGAACCTTGGATTTCTTCCAAAATATGTATCACACCCGATGGAATGACCCTTGAACAAAGCGACGAGAAACGCCTTAATATCTATCAGATGAATTATGAAGATATTCGAGGATTTGATTGCGGCTCCATTGGCAATGAGCGATTTCCGCTTCAGCAGAAAATGCGTGTGCATAAACCCTTACTTAGCGAAGTTATTGATGCTGTAATGGAATGGGAGAAAAAGCATGGCAAGCAGGTATTTTTTAATATTGAAACTAAGAGTACTTCCTCCGGTGATTTTAAAAATCATCCTTCTCCCGATACTTTTTGTGTTTTAGTATATACTGTATTAAAGGAAAAAAATATCATAGCACGTACTTCCATTCAATCTTTTGATTATCGTACCTTACAAGCCATGTATCGGTTAGATGCTAATATCCCCCTTATTGTTTTATCGGCTGTACCGGTGAACATTTTGCAAATTGAAAAGAAATTTGGATTTAAAGCTTATGCTTACAGCCCATATTATTCATTGGTTTCAAAATCAATGGTTCAGCGTATCCATTCTATCAAAAAAAAAATTATTCCGTGGACTGTAAACGACGCAACGATGATGAAAAAATTATATTTGTGGGGAGTAGATGGTATTATTTCAGACGATCCGGGATTGTTGAGGCGTATCTGTGTGCTTTGAAATTTTGTTGGTTTTTATGTTTTTTTGTAATTTTATTAAGTGTATTTTAGTTTCTATGCAAAAATTATTACATATCATCGTTTTAGTTTTGTTCTTACAAGGCTTGGTGGTTGCTCAATCTCGTTTTCTTTTTGTTGAAAATAAGGGTCAATGGCATGAAGAGTTTAATTACAAGTGTGACCTTCCGGGTGGGGCTATGTTTATTGAGCAGGGAGTTATTACCTGGCATTTTGTAGATCGTTCAGCCATGCACCATGCCCATACTAATCCAATGGAGAAGCATCAGCACATAATTCGGGGGCATGCTTTTAAAACCTTGTTTATAAATGCTAACAAAGAAGCCCATCATTTTTCTACCGAACCGGTAAAATATTACCTGAATTATTATTTAGGAAACGATCCGGATAATTGGGTAAGCGAATTGTATCCAAAACAAAAGGTTTATTATCAAAACTTATGGAATCAAATTGATTTACATTTTTACAATGCATTCGGTAAGTTAAAATATGATTTTATTGTACATCCTGGTGGTAATATTGCTGATTTGCGTTGGAAATATGATGGTGTAACTGAAGCTAAAATTAAAGACGGTCATTTAATTGTAAGAACCAGCCTTGGAACGGTGACTGAACAAAAGCCGTATGCCTACCAAATGGTACAAGGCGAAAAAAAAGAAATTTATTGCAAATATATTCAGCAGCCTAACGGAGAATTTACCTTTGAAGTGGGAAAGTATAATCGCAATCTTCCATTGGTAATTGACCCTACGCTGATATTCTCTTCATTTACCGGTTCTACTGCTGATAATTTTGGAATGACGGCTACTTATGATAATCAAGGAAATCTATATACCGGTGGAATGGCATATAATGTAGGTTATCCGGTAACAGTTGGTGCCTATCAAACTTCTACAAATGTGAATGGTAGTACATATGGAGTAACGGATGTAGTTATTACAAAATTTACATCCGATGGCTCTAATTTGGTGTATTCTACGTATTTAGGTGGAGGTACTGCTACGGGTGGCACCGAAACAGTACATAGTTTAATAGTAAATCAAAACGATGAATTATATTTATTTGGGGTAACCAGTTCTACCGATTTTCCTACTACTTCCAATGCATACGATCAAACTTTTAATGGTGGATCGTTTATTGGATTTATGCAAAATGGAACCTATTTTAATAACGGAACGGATATTTATGTTTCAAAGTTTAATGCAGCAGGAACAAGTTTGCTATCTTCTACCTTTATTGGAGGTTCAGGCAATGATGGTGTAAACTATAATCACAATTATTTCAATGCAGGATATTGGGTATCTGATTATGATTCTTTACAATCTAATTATGGTGACCAGTTTCGGGGTGAAATCATGTTAGATGCATCAGGTAATTGTTATGTAGCTACTACTACCAGATCAAGTGATTTTCCGGTGGTAAATGCCTTACAGCCTTCATTTGGTGGAGTTCAAGATGCGGTGATATTTAAATTTGACCCTAATCTGCAGAATTTAATATTTAGTACTTATTTGGGTGGAACTAAGCAAGATGCAGCGTACGGAATTAGGGTGGATCAAAATAATATCGTATATGTAGTGGGAGGAACAGTTTCTGCCGACTTTCCTACAACTTCTGGAGTAATTAGTACATTGTTTAAAGGAGGTAAAGCCGATGGATTTGTGTCAAAAATTGACGCAAGCGGAAATGCTTTGCTTAGCAGTACATTTATAGGAACAAGTGATTACGACCAATTATTTTTTATTGATCTGGACATAGATAATGATGTGTATGTGTTTGGACAAACAAAAGCTCCGTCTTTATATCCTAGCTATAATGCACCATCTTCTTATGATAACAGCGGGCAGTTTGTTTCGAAATTTAATAATAGCCTTACCTCATTGATCTATAACAGTCATATAGGAAACGGAGATGGGAGCGTAAATTTATCGCCCACTGCTTTTTTGGTGGATATTTGTGAAAACGTATATATTTCTGGCTGGGGTGGCAGTTTACTTAGTGGAACAGCTTTAAGTGGATTGCCCGTTACACCTAATGCTCTTCAAACTTCCAGTGGTGATGGATTTAATTTTTACATAGCTGTATATGAAGCAAATTTTAATTCGTTAGTATATGCAACATATTTCGGAGGACCGCAAAGTCGTGAACACGTGGATGGTGGAACCAGTCGCTTTGATAAAAATGGAATAATTTATCAGTCGGTATGTGCTGGTTGCGGTGGGTATGACGATTTTCCTACAACACCTGGTGCTTGGTCGCAAACCAATAATAGTACAAATTGTAATAACGGAGTATTTAAATTGAACATAGAAATGCCCATTCTGAATGCCGATTTTGATTTTCCTTCGGCGATTTGTGCAGGGTTAACATATCAATTTGAAAGTAACGCTTCTAATACATTTTTACATCAATGGTATTTTGGAGATGGTGATTCATCTAATGTTGCCAATCCGCTACATACTTACCCATCGCCTGGTACATATAACGTTACCTTAATTGTTACTGACACCACTTTAAGTTCTTGCATCACCTCTGATACAATAACTAAACAAATCAATATAGTTGATAATCCTGGTAATCCGGATTTAGCTCAAATTGATGTATGTCAAAGTTCATCGGTACAGATTGGAATACCACCACAGCCAGGGTATACTTATACCTGGATACCTACTACGGGCTTAAATAATCCGAATATTTCTAATCCGATAGCCAGTCCGCCGGTTACTACCGATTACATGTTAATCATTGATAATGGTTTTTGTGTAGATACTGTGTATCAAACGGTGCAGGTAGATGATGTAATTCCGGTACCGGGCTTTGGGTTTGTTCCTTCGGGTAATTGCGGTGGAGTTACTGTTGCCCTTCAAAACCTTGCTACTAATCAAACCAATACTATTTACATAATAAATGGAGATACATTAGCTCCGGGAGACACGATTTTTAATGTGGCGTTTAATAATTCTGTAAATGTTACACAAGTAGTTTTTAATGGGGCGTGTACTGCCAGCCTTACCCAAACCTTTACAGCAGGTGGATTTAATGATTATAATCCCGATGATTTAATTATGCCCAATGTGTTTACCCCTACTGTTTCTCCTGGGTTGAACGACCTATTTTGCCCCGTGAATGCGAATGGGGCATATTGCTATAAAATGTACGTCTATAATCGTTGGGGTATTTTGGTGTATGAGAGTGGAGCTAACAATCCTTGTTGGGATGGTCATGTTAAAGATTCTGGTAACCTGGCAGTGGATGGTGTGTATTTTTGGATTTTAGAATATGCCGGTGAAAAACAACAAGGATTTGTACATTTGATACGACATTAAATCCAATTTTTTCACAAGGATTTATTAAGCCAGAATTAAGTTTTTGCATTCTTAATTTTCTTAGATGGTATTGAGATTTCTTTGGGTTTATGCTTTTGCAATGGCGGATTCACACACTGAACCATCTGCTGCGGATGGTAGTGAAAAGCCCGCAGGGGCGAAGCCCACAGTGCACGGGGTAGCGGGGCTGAGGGCACGAAGACACCGCTACCCCGATGCAATGTGTGGCTGAGCCCCGAGGACTTGTAACGTACAGCCGCCTTAAGCAGCCTGTTATCAATTCAATATTCTAATGACAATTTGGGGTTAAAAATTCTAATGGCAATTTGGTGATTAATAATATTTGAGTTAAGAGAATTGCTGTCAATTATCTTTTAAAAGTTATTCGCTTCATCATAAAAGTTACAAATCCGTTTATATCTGGTGAAATTCGGGTAAGTAATATCAGCGAGCCAAATACGGATGCAAAAATGACACATCGAACTACTAAATCAACCATATAATTAGATATAATCGGCATGGCAGCACAAGCAAACATACCCAGTAAAGCATAGATGATTACCAGCCCATGTTTTATTTGAAACGGTTGAAATTTGTATTTCACCCACAACAAAATGTACATGCCTGCATTATACATAGATAATGAAATAGCTGTAGCCATAGCGGCTCCTGTAATTCCATATAAAGGAATAAAAGCCATATTCGTTAATATAATAAGTACAAGTAGGCTCATTGCAAAATACGTGTTCCATCGAAAATAAGGAGAAAAGCTAATGACGGCTGTATTTACACCTCCTGCCATATTTATCAAATTTCCCAAACCGATAAAAAAGATAACATACTTACCGGCTTCGTAACTTTTTGGAATGATTTGATAGATATTATGTATGTTAATCCACATCATACAAAACAAAAACAAGCCGATAATAAGCTGATTGAGGCAAGATTTATAATAAATATTTTTAATGGATAGCAGGTCGTTTTTTTTGAATAGTGCTGCTAGTAATCCGGATGCGGATTTGTGCAAAATGCGGTAAGGCAAAGCAACCAACACGCCAAAGAACATGTTTCTCCCATAAATACCGGCATATTCTAAGTCAAGGTATCGTTCAATCATAATTGCATCTACATTGGTTACTCCAACATACGTAAGTCCAAGCAAGAAGGAATAACCCGCTACTTTTGACATGTCTTTAAAATGTACTCGATAGCTTTTGATAAAATCAAAACCGGGATTGAAATGTCCCTCCCGGATTAAAAGCAAGGCCAGCAAGAGGGTTGGAAGCAAAATGGAGGCGGAATATGCCCACATGAATTCTGAAAATGGAAGGGTATAAAATATGTAGGCTCCTATGCTGCAAAGAATTAGCAAACGTTGTACTACATCTTTTAATGTGAAACCCCGAATCGGTTTTTGGATGGCCGTAGAGTATGCATCAAACAGATAAAAAAATAACAAAGAAAAAGTACAAGGAATGAGTAAAAAATAATATTGACGGAATAGGGGAGAGGCTTCAAAGATGGATTTAAAATAGGGTTTGGTGAAATAATAAAATACTAGAAAGAATGAAAATCCTACACATCCTAACAAGGTGATAAACCATAAAAATTGAGGGCGGTGCTGATGAATGTCTTTAATATGTGGATAAAACCGAATAATGACTGTACTTAATCCCATCATGGCTACTTGGCTGTAAATGAGCGAATACGAATTAAGCAAGGTGAGTACCCCATTTTGTTCTTCCGAAAAAAAATTGGGTAAAAGGTAACCACTGGTGAAGAATCCTAAAAGAATTCCTATGCCTAAGGTAATTGATGAATAAAATGATTGTTTTTGAATGATGCCCACTACTATCTTTTTATTATATACCAAATTAAGCGTAACAAAGATGGGTGATATAGGATGATTTTCCATGCATCCGTTATGGAAAATGGAGCGGGTTTAAATTTTAAAAAGGAGAATAGTTCTTTAATATTTTGAGTAGGTGTATTTTCTTTTTGTATACAATGGTTCACCAAATAATCTTTTATCTTTTCAGGTTCAGAAAAATCTAATGCCTTTTTTAAAGCTTTTTCCAGTTCGTGTTTATTAGTGGCCAGCAATAAAAATTCATCATTAAAGCCAAAATCATAGGACATTTGTTCTCCATGCGGATTATAATATATCACAGGAATACCGGCAACTAAGGCTTCATGAATTAACGAACTAAAACGAGTTACTAAACATCGGGTGTTTTTGAGCTGATCTGCAATCTGCATGGAAGACGAACGGATTACATGCTGATAGGATGATAAATCTCCGGTATCTCTAGGATGTTGAGAGATGAGATAGGGTGTTTTCAGCGTATCAGCACAACTTATAATATCATCTAACCACGTGTTACGCACTTCTTCGAATATACCATATGTAAAATTACAATTGATTAAAATATTGTTTTTGTGGATAGAATTGATTGCTTGTAATGCTTCATAGCGAGGATTTCCGGTTAAATAATATACTTTCCTTTTTAAATCAAAAATGGTTTGTGTACCTTGTACCATCACTTCATCAGCCCATTGCATACGTTTGAAACGGTCACCAAAATCAATCACCGATTCCTGCATGCAAACCGTAGGGATTTTTAATAACCGGCATAAAGCAATAACCCATTGGGGTTGTTTGCTCCAATCGTTGAGCATTACAACAACATCGGGGTTGAATGTTTTAAGCGTTCTGAATGAAAACTTTTTGAAAGGGATATTTTTATTCTTAAAAAACATATCCGATTTTTCTTTTTTTAATTGGGGGATTGTATAAATTACATCTACTGAATTTTTCAATGCTTCTCCCATCAACCAACATGAGTGAGCTAAGGTATCGCTTTGAGCAAAAAAAAGAATTTTCTTAATGGGACGATGATTCGTCTCTAATGGATGAAAATAATGGATATCTGTGGGATTGTTGATGTAGGGTTTAAAACTGCTTTCAAGATAAAAAACGACCGGGCCTTTTTGATGAATTCGAATATAATTTACTACGGTATTAATATCATGAGTTAAAGGAAACCAAATTTGCTTGGTTTTATCAGTTAAAGCTGCATGAGGTTTATCATAATGAAAAAAATGATACTCCATCAAGGTTTAATGCTATTTTCTGTAAAAATACGATGTAGTATTTTATTCCATACTTCTTTTTGATTATACTCGGCTTGAATACGTGCTAATACCTTTTCAATGTAAGGTTTCTGTTTATCTACATGTTTCATGTAATAAATACTTTTTTCTACATATTCTTTGGGATCAGTTTCTAAAACTACTTCATCCCGGTTGAAAAAGTAAAGGATACCTTCATTATCCACCACGCCAAACCGTCCGAGTGAAAATACAGTCCAAAACCGGTCCATGATTCCTTTTTCTACTTTCCACGAAGTAGCATGAATAATGGGACAAAGCTTCGACTTAATAAGTGCCCGCTCATGTTCTGCAACTGATACTGGGCCTTTGGGTGTTCCTTTTCCTGCTAAATAATACTTTCCGGCAGCCTGAAGCACCGGCTCTAAAAATGTTTCCCATTCAGTGATGTTTCCCCGATAGCGTGTACCCCATTTACTGCCTACAAATCCGGCATCATATTCAAATCCTTCTAGGATGGGTTTTGACTTCATGATGTGATCATAAGGAACAGTCATGCTGCCCCAGGGAATCCAAAAAATACGCTCTTTATAGTTATCTACTATCGTCTTTTTATGAGGAAAAGAATCTACATCTGTAAGAGCTCCAAATGCATAAAAACGAGGCCAGATTTTATTTAATGTATCTAGTTTTTGATATTGGGGCCAATGCCATTGCTGAAAAAAATCAAAAGGCTTATCTGTCCATTCTTTGTTAATAGACTCCGGACTACCATCAAAGCTGGTTAGTTTTTGAATAACAATACTATCAGGATGTATTTTATAGTTTTCAATGAGTGAAATACTATCCGGTTCATTCCAACAAATATATATGCCTGGTTTTGAGCGATCAATTTTCTGAATATTTAAATGATATGCTTGGTAACCCAAAAGCCGAAAAGTGTCTTTTAAATAATTCCAAGGCCACCAATTGGTATGTTTTGACTTAAAAAAGTATTTGGGCTGATATCCTACCAGATAAATAGTCATATACAAATTTTATTTTATTAAGGTGGCGAGTTTTCTTTTTAGGTAATTTAGTTCTAGTTGTACATTAAAGGAGCAGTATTTTTTTCTGTACGCTGCAAAAGCACAGAGTTTTTTTTGTAGTAATTAACTACATACCCTTGGCTAAGTAAGTAGGGGATGGCAGTTTTTCCTTTGCCCTGCCAATTTCCTTGATTGTCTTTCCAAACATCGTCAAAGCAAATAAATCCACCGGGAACAACTTTGTCCCAAACCGCAATGGCTGCATCCAAATGCATTTTATATGCTGCCTCATTGCTAAATTCTGCATTTCTTTTTTTATACGATTCAATCGTACTTTCTTTATGAGGCCAGTCTGTAATTAAATCAAATGCATCTAAGTAACAAATTCCAATATTTTTTTCAGAATAATTTTTAAGAAAAATTTCACCCAGTTGATGATGTGCTTCAAAACGTTTATCTACTGAAGCAACAATTTCTGCAGCACCTTTGGCGTTGTTTTCATCAGCATCTACTGTTATAAAATACAATTTGTTTTGTAATGCAAATCTGCTTAATCGTTGGGTAGAACCGGTTCCTCTTTGAGAACCTATTTCAATAAATACCAAATTGTTTTTTCCGTGTAGCGATTGAAGAATGAATGTTTTATTCAGGAGAATCATTTCATCGCCATGAATTAAAGACCTTGGGGCTTTTATGAGCGTATCACTGGTTGTTTGCATAATTAAGATGATTCAATAAATTATTTACTGCCATACTTCCTTGTCTTACCACCGATTCATAGGTTCTAGAACCAATATGAGGCGTAATAAATACATTGGAATAGTTTTTCAATGGATGATCTTTGGGCATCGGTTCTTCTTCTAAAACATCGGTAAGGTATGCCTGAATATGCTTATTGTTTAAGTTTTCAATTAGTGCATTCAATTCAACCAATTCACCACGGGCAGTATTGATAAGAATACAATTAGGTTTTAAAATAGATAATCGTTTTGCGTTTAATAAGTGTTTGGTAGCCTTTGATAATCCTACATGCAAGCTAAGTATATCGCATAATGGTAACATACTTTCTAATGTATCATGTAGTATGATTTGGTATTTAGCAATAAAATCCATGTCAGGATTTATTTCATAAGCGTGCACGTGCAATCCAAAAGCTTTGCCTCGAATGGCGACTTCCTTTCCAATTTTACCTAAGCCTACAATACCCAGTGTTTTTCCCCAAATTTCAGTTCCGGTGATTCGCTTCCATTCTCCTTGGCGAGTGAAATTTATTTCATCGGGAATATGCTTGCAATAACTTAGTAAAAGTGCAAAAACATGTTCTGCAACGGTGGTATGATTTACTCCGGGACAATTTGTAATAGATATTCCTAATTCTTTGGCTGCATCCAAATCAATTTTATCCAATCCTATGCCGTATTTAGAGATGACTTTTAATTTGCCTTTTTTTCCGGCCAATAATACCTCCCGGTTGTATTCATCATCTCCGCATATTATGCCGTCATATTGATGTATTATAGGTAGTAAAACATCTGCTTTTAACGGGCCACGTAATGTATCCACTTCAAAACCTTGATTATTTAATAAGGTATGATGTTCCCCGGGAGTGTCTTGAAAAGAAGTAGATGTTAGCAGAATTTTCATCACAATGACAAATATAATGAATTTACCCTGCACCCATTTGCTGAATTACGGTGTTGATATTGGTAAAATCATGAATCACGGAAACATTTTTTTCGGCGAATAGCAGTTTATTATCCGCATGTTCTCTAAGTATAAAATGGGTATTATTATTCAGTGCTGCTTCATAATCTGCTAGTGCATCGCCAATAAATACTACTTCCTTGGGTTTTAAATTTTCTTCTTGTATAATTTTTGCTGTCCAATAGCTTTTCTTTTCCGGGCTGCCATAACAGGCTTTAAAATATTTTTCCCAATTTTTGGCTTTTACAATTTGACGAATTTCTTCCGTAGGTGTGCCGGTAATTACCCACATGTGATATTTATTGACAGCAAAATCTAAAAATTCCCTTATACCCGGAACTTCGGGAGCACTAATTACTCCTTGAAAAACCCGTTGTGAAAATTCATTGGCTAATTCATATATTTTACTTTCATCGGTTGGTATTCCTAACCACTGTTCATGGTATAATTTAAATTTTTCAAATCTTGAAACTCCTCCGTGCTCTAAGTGATGCTTTTTTACCCTTTCAGCTATTTTCTTACCGTAGGGAAGATACATGTCGTAAAATGCCTGGGTTTTTACATCCAGTGAATCCAGCATTACGCCGTCAAAATCAAATAAAATAGCTTTGATCATATCATTCAATCATGGTTTGTGCCCAAACGGTTACAGGTGCTCCGTCGGCATCAGTAAAACGTAAAGGCGAGATTATTACAATAGCAAATTTTTCATCAGCCGTTACATGCCGCAGGTCCATATCTTCCACAATTAATATATTATGAGTTCCTAAAAATTCTTTGTGTGCCAAGCGGCCTGTTTCTCGTTGTTGATAGGAAGTAAGAGAAATAAGGTCAAATCCGATAGCACGTAACTTGGGAAATTTGGTTTTTAAATATCCTGCACACTCCGGTGCAAATCCCCAGTTGTATTTCCAATAACTTTCTCCATCTCTTACATAACAAAACCCGGTTTTAAATAATATAAGTTCTGTATTAACCGAACTTTTTTCGATAAATTGTTCCAAATCTTTCGGCGTAATAAGATAGTCGTTAGGATTTATGGAATGTATATCAACTACGGTACACTGGTGAAATACCCAATCGTTTGCAAAGTATTCACTTCCTTTTTTACCATTCGATAAAAAATGAAATGGGTAATCAATGTGTGTGCCAGTGTGTGCTGCTAATTGGAGGAAAGAGTTATTACTGGTATCTCCTTTATCAATACGTCTAACCCATTCCACATGAATTCCAGACGTTCCTCCATAATTGGATAATGCAGGAGATAATTCATACGAAAGGAATTTCCATTCGCTATTTTTCATCCTGAGCTTGTATAGTTTTTATACATTCTAAAATTCCTTGACCCATATCAATGTATGGGTTGGCTACTAATTTTCTGCTGGCTTCGGGTTGAAAGCTATATGGGGTGGTTTTGTAATGGTGTTGATATCCGTCTTTCTGCAGTTTTATTTCAATTGTTCCTCCCAACATTTCATTAATCATTTGAAATACTTCAACTCTGCGAATACGTTCAACTCCGGTTAGTATCAGATTTTCATTTAAATAATCATCGTTTTCAAGAATATCAACCGAGAGTCTGGCAGCATCTGCCGCATGGATGTATTCACGAATTTCTTCCCCATCTCCGCTATGTATGATACGTTTATTTTGTATCGCTTGTTTTACTACATGATAGATATAATTATTCTCGTATGCTCTTTCACTATACACCGATCCGTATCGAAGAATGGTGTAATTAATACCAAATCGTTTTTGATATTCCCGAACTATTTTTTCTGAGCTAAGCTTGCTAATGCCGTAAAATGAACCCTTGTCATTCATCGCATAGGCACTACTGGCATAGACAAATCGTTGAATGCCGGCTTTTCTACATCCTTCTAATATATGTAGATTCCCCATCACATTTAACTGAAAGGTTTCTACTGGATGATGAATGGCTTTATCTAAGTTGGCAAATCCTGCTAAATTATATACCGCATCAATATCAGATTTTAAGATATTTTCAACAGCTTCTACATCCAGAATGGAGATTTTTTCAAATGGAATACCTTCAATATATGGAGAATGTTCAATATCTGCAACAGTAACTGCATAGTTGCGTCTTACGAGTTCTTGCACAACATAACTTCCCAAAAAACCTGAACCTCCAAATACAATAACTTTTTTCATTGTATCAATGATTTGAGTTGGTGCATTTCACTTCGAAGTTTTTCTCCTAAAAAGAAAAAATCCAGGCTGAATGCCAAAAACGTATAGCCATTACGAATTTTATCTAACATGAGTTGGTAATCGGGATGAATTACATGAAAGCCTAAAGGTTTATTTGCTTGAATACAGGCCTCTTCAACTTTACGAATAGCTGCTTTTACATCTTCGCGATGGTATTCTCCCGGATATCCCATAGAACCAGAAAGGTCGTAAGGACCAATGATTATTCCATCAATTCCTTCTACTTCCAAAATTTCTTCAATGCTATTTACTGCATCAATATGCTCGATTTGTGCAATAACCACCGATGATTCATCGAGCCATTCTTTGTATGCTTCAAAACCTGTTCCGTAACCTTGTGCTCTGGCTAATCCCACGCCTCGTTTCCCTTGGGGAGGATACTTTACATAATTAACGGCTTGTATAGCATCTGCTTTTGAATTTATCATGGGTACTATTACTCCATCAGCCCCAGCATCCATCACCCGCTTTATAATTACTTCTTCATTTTTACTAACTCTTACCAATGCAGCAATTTGATGATGCTTAATATGTGCGATGAGTTGCTGTGCCTGACTTAACTCAATTACAGAATGTTCAAGGTCTAACGTAAGCCAGTCAAATCCTCCGGTACACATGATTTCAGCAATACCCTGATGTCCCAAGGTTATCCATGACCCAATGGTAAGTTGATTTTTTGATAATTTATTTTTTAAGTTATTCATGAATCAATTTTGAGCTTATTTAAATTAAAATATGGTAAATCTTTTGCTAATGAATTGATATAAGGATAAGGTTCTATCTCTGTTTTTTTACGTTTTCTTACTTCTATTATTAATTTCATCAAGTATGCCAAAAACATTATTGGATGAAATGGTTTTAATACCGCTGCTAATTTAGCGGCTCTCCAGGCTAATATAGAATTACGCATAGGATGTATGCGATGATCATTAAAAAATAAACTTCTATCTCGTATAGTGGGAGGATACATGGGTTGAAGTTCATTTTCTCTATCTCGTACAATAACATTCACTCCATCTAACCAAGTATCCCACGCATGTTTTAATTCTTCTCCTTTTAAATTTGCTGGATGTGATTTGGTATAACCTTCAAATAATAATTTGAATTCGGGGTTACCTATTAAAAAATCCTGATTGGCTTGTCTAACATGGTTATAATTGCAATTGTCAATTACAATCATGGCTTGATCTGAAAAAAACCGTTTAGCAAATAATAGACATACTAATTGACTACGGTAATCATGGGGTCCGTCAATAAAGAATAATCCGATTTTTTTCCCATTCAAATATTTATCCAGGCTGTTAAGCGCATCTTCAAAGTCCATGTTTATCAGCCGGGTGTTTTGAAGTTGGTGTTGATGAATGAGATTTTCTACAATTGTTTTATTGGAATTATTTTTATCAAACTGGGTAAAGTTATCAATACCCAAAGCAGTAATGTGTGGGGCTACAATAGACGTGCTGATTAATGAAAGCCCCCTGTAAACACCAATTTCTACATAGCACTCGTCGTCATCTAAAAGTTGAATAGCATGTTGAAGAATTGTCAGTACTTTCTTACCTGTAGCTCCTTCAAGTCCGCAATCTTTTATCATCCCGATTTTTTCAGCTTGAACAATTCGGTATGCTAATTGCTTTATTCTCGATTTTGAATTATTCATATCCTCTTTTTTTGTATAGAATTTCAGCCAATTTAAAATCTTCCGGTTCGTCTATATCTACAGATTCCAGTTTATTCATTTCAAACATGGCAGGTTTTATTCCGATTCGTTTATTTCCGGCTTTTAGAAACGAATCTTTAGAGAAAATGTAAAAATTTGAATTTTCTTCAAATACGGGTGGCAAATCTTGGGTTCGTATGAGTTCTTGTGGATTATGATTGATCGGAGTACCGTCTTTCCAATACAATCGGGTTTGTAAACGGGTTACACTAAATACAGAATCATATTGATGTATGGATTCAAAATAAAAAGAAATAGCGCGATTTAATGTTTCAGCTTTAAGCAATGGATTGGTGGAATGGGTTTGAATAAAATGTTTGGATTCCGTTTGTTGTAGGTCATAAGCAATGATTTCATTCATCGAAACAAAGTCACCGCAAATATTTTCTGGACGTTGAATGATTTTTATCCTTTCAAAATTTTTTAAAGCATCTTCAGCAATTTTTTCACTATCTGTATTTATGAATACTTCTGAGATATAATCACAGGCAAGGAGCGATTGCATCACAGCATGATACAAGGGCTTGCCGGAAAAAAGTTTGAGGTTTTTATTGGGCACTCGTTCCGAGTGTCCTTTCATGGGCAATAATGCAATGACTTTCTTATTCATTCTAAGATCAGGCTTGCGAATTTTTTCTATGTTGCCAAAAAATTGAAAAAATACCACCCACAAGAATCAACAATAAAATTCCGGAGCTTATCTTTGAAATCATGACCCCTTTGGCATAGCTGGCCGGGGCAAAATCAAATTCGATGGTATGCTTGCCTGCCGGCACTTTTAAACCACGTAGTACGTAGTTTACTCTGAAATGATCGGTAGCTACATCATCAATATACGCATTCCAGCCTTTGTCGTAAAATATTTCACTAAATACTACTATTTGATCTGAAGAAGCATTGAATTCATAAATTAAATTATTGGGTTGATAAGAAGTAAGTTTTATCGAAACAGTTGAATCTTTTTGGGGCGAAAATCCGGATAATATACTTTCAAATCGCTTGTCAATAATGGCTGTTTCACGCAAATTGTGTTGCTGCAATGCATCCAGCTCTTCATCTGCGTTGTTCACCCAAACGATATTGCTTACGGTCCATGCATTGCCAAAAGCATAAGGGTTGGGCAATGCCGGTTGTTCCGCACTGAATATATAATACTTAGTATTTAGCATATTTGTAATCTGCATGCTTCGAAATACCTCCATGATTTGTTCTGCCGTGGTAGCTTTGCTTTGGAAAATTTTATTCAAATCCGGCATAATGCCAAATTCAATGAGTTCCTGATAGCGTTCCATTTTAGCTCCATGATAACCACCAATGGACTTATGGAAATAACTGGTAATTCCATCATTAAATGTACTTACCGATAAATTGGCTACTCTGAAATTGGGGTCTTTATCTTGCAAAATAGAATTATTCGCTGTAGTAGGCCGAATGAGTTCATTGGGTTTGCGGTAATTTTTTTCATTCAGGTAACGTCCATTTACAGTATATAAGTCACCTATGGTAATTATAATTAACCCGGCAGCAAGCGTGGTAGTTGTAATTTTTTGTTTAGCATACGCCCACATCAGGCCTGCTCCCAAAAAAATGAGGATAGCCGAACGAATGGCATCGGCTTTGAAAATAGCCATGCGTGCAGTTTCAATAATACTCAGCATGCGGTTTATATCCGTATCACCAGCTCCTTGATTTTTCAAAGCATTAGTGATTTCTTCCACTTCTCCGGGTTGAAAATAACTTTGTAGTAATCCCGGCATTAAATATCCAATCAAGGCTAATCCCCCAGTTAAACCAGCAATTCCATAAAACACATATTCGTTTTTTACCTTGCTATCATTGCCGGCTATTTTTAATGTTTGCTGAAAATAATCTTTTTTATTCATGAATTCATACAAAGCCATCGCCGCCAATAGTGGCACACTGAACTCCATTACTACCAAAATTGAATTGACTGCTCTGAACTTATTATACAGCGGAAAATGATTGATAAATAACTCGGTTAGCCCCATGAAGTTTTTTCCCCACGATAATAGAAGTGTGATAATTACTGAGAATAAAACAATGTATTTGATGGGATTTTGAACAATAAAAATTCCCAATACAAATAAAAAGAAGATGATTGCTCCCGAATACAAAGCCCCTCCAGAAGCATCCTGCCCCCCCCAGTATTGGTCAAATGATTTTAATACTTCCCGTTCATTGCCTTTTACGGCTTCTTTAGCAATCGGATTATCATACAATAATCCGTTTTTAGGTCCTTTGAAGTTTGGAATCCACATACTAAATATGTCTCCCTTGCCATAGCTATATCCTACAATGTATGATTTATCAAGGCCGTCAGTTTGGTCTGAGTTTTCTTTGTGTTTCACTAATTCTGATTTACCTCTGGTACTGTATGGAGTGTATTCATTCACCGGCAGTAATCGGTTCGCAGTAGTTATTCCACCTATGATTAGCATCAGGGCTATTCCTGCAGAAGCAATTAATCCATGTACTACTTGCTTTTTAATAATGGCATCAACCAATCGGTATATCAGGTAAATGGAAATGAAAAATGAAAAATAGTAATATGTCATCTGGGGGTGATTCCCCAGCATTTCAAACGACATGCCCAATCCGGTGATAATAGCCCCTGGAATATATTGTTTGTCAAAAAACAAGTTAATTCCAGCCACTACCAGCGGTATGAATGAAATGGCAACCATTTTATTAAAATGGCCGGCTCCCAGGATAATAAAATGATATGTAGTAAGCCCAAATCCCAACGCTCCCAGCATACTACTCCATGAATTAAGCTTAAATGTGAGCAGCATGATATAAAAACTAAGTAGCGCTACAAATATCGAATTGGCCGGACGTGGTAACCCCTCATTTAACAATGGAAATATAAATTTTTCAATAAAATTTCCTTCCGGCTTGAACGTAATGAGATAAGAGGGCATTCCACCAAACATCGAATTAGTCCATAAAGGTTCTTTTCCAAATTGTTCACGGTAATCTTGCACCTCTTTGGCAGAGCCTCGATATTGCAAATCATCATGGGCACTCAATACTTTGCCTTCAAAGGCAGGCAAACTCATGGCTACAGAGATTACCAAAAATACACCCACGGCGATAAGGTGGGGAACTGCTTTTTTCCAGTCAATTTTTAGATTCATGAATGTATAAATGATGCTACTAAAGTAATAACTCTCGTTGATTTTCATAGAAATTATTACTTTGAATAATTTTGTATTTGACTAGCTCAATATTTATAAAAATTTAAAAAAAATACGGCTGCTTTATGGGGCTGTCCGTTACAAGTCCTCGGGGCTCAGCCACACAGTGCATCGGGGTAGCGGTGTCTTCGTGCCCTCAGCCCCGCTACCCCGTGCCCTGTGGGCTTCGCCCCTGCGGGCTTTCCACTTCCATCC
>CALEWF010000130.1 GCA_937925455.1 uncultured Flavobacteriales bacterium
TGCGATTATTATATCCCCAAAACAGGTATCGGCTGTATCGAAACCCCAGAGTGTTACTAGTAGAAAGTTTTTCAGTGCGGTAATTCAAGGTGGCGCTGGCGTTATATTTATGATAAGTGCCCACTCCGGCAGTGATGCTTCCGCTCATTCCATCGGCGATGTTTCTTTTGGTTATTATATTTATTATCCCACTCATTCCTTCGGCATCGTATTTAGCCGAAGGATTGGTGATTAGCTCAATTCGGTCTATGTTGGATGCAGGAATTTGTTGCAGAATTTGTTCACGATTTTGTGCAGTGAATCCCGAGGGCTTGCCATTAATAAAAATCATTAAGTTTTCACTGCCCCGTAGGCTAATCTTACCGTCTATATCTACATTTATAGTAGGCACTTGCTTTAATACATCAATGGCTGATCCGCCGGCACTTATCAGATCCTTTTCTACGTTGAATACTTTTTTGTCAATAGCCAACTGAAAATTGTCTTTTTCATCTTCTATGGTTACTTGTCCTAATGTTTTGGCATCTACTTCCAGTAATTTTGTACCTACAGAAACTTCCGGCTGTTGTGGCGTTAGCAATACCGTATCTTTGATAGTTTTATATCCTATGAATGAATAGGTAAGATAGTAACGTCCCGGTTTTAACTTATCCAATAAAAATTCTCCTTTGGCATCGGCCAGGGCGCCTGTAAAAAAACTAGTATCTCTGGCATGACGAGCTGTGATGGTGGTAAATTCCACTGGCTTTTTGGTGGAGGCATCTAAGATTTTACCAGTTATTTTTCCATTAGAGTGTATTTCCTGGTCGGGTTGAGAAAATACCCGCAGGGTACAACCTGAAATGATAAATATCCCGTAAATCAATCGTTTCATTATACAAACATACAATTATTGCCTATTCTTGCGGGATAAAAAATGTGAAAGCCCGATGTTCGTTACTTTTTAAAACTCTTAGACCACGCTTTTGTTCAAGGGTTTAACTTTGTAATAATAAACTGGGCTTTATGAAGCAATATCATGAATTATTGGAGCGCATTTTACGCGAAGGAGTGAAAAAAGGAGATCGTACAGGGACGGGTACTCTCAGTGTTTTTGGGCATCAAAATCGTTATGATTTGAGCAAAGGTTTTCCATTGGTTACTACCAAAAAAGTACCGTTTCGTTTGATTGCCCATGAATTATTGTGGTTTTTGCAGGGCGCTACCAATATTCAGTATTTGGTAAAAAACAATGTACACATTTGGGATGACTGGCCATACGCTGCTTACAAGAATAGTTCTGAGTTTAACGGAGAAACGATGGAAAAGTTTGCTGAAAAAATTGCTAATGATGATGAATTTGCTGCAAAGTGGGGTGAATTAGGTCCGGTGTATGGGTATCAGTGGAGAAGCTGGCCTGCACCCGATGGCTCTTCGGTTGACCAGATTCAACAGGTGATTGAAACACTGAAACGAAACCCTGACTCCCGACGAATTTTAGTAAGTGCATGGAATGTACCTTTTATTGACCAAATGGCATTGCCTCCTTGCCATACCTTTTTTCAGTTTTATGTAGCAAATGGAAAGTTATCCTGTCAACTATATCAACGTAGTGCTGATGTGTTTTTAGGCGTGCCTTTTAACATTGCTTCGTATGCTTTACTAACTCATATGATTGCTCAGGTTTGCGGATTAAAGCCCGGAGAGTTTGTTCATACCTTTGGCGATGCCCATATTTATCTCAATCACTTGGATCAGGTTAAACTCCAATTATCCCGCGACCATCGTCCATTACCGGAATTGAAAATCAATCCTTCCGTGAAGAATATTTTTGAGTTTACTATTGATGATTTTGAATTGGTAAATTATTATCCTCACCCTGCCATTAAAGCCGAAGTAGCCGTATAATCATGAAACTATCCATTATTGTAGCTACAGCCGAAAATGGTGCCATTGGTTTAAATAACCAGCTTTTATGGCATTTGCCCGACGATTTGAAATTTTTCAAGCAGCATACGTTAAATAAACCTGTTATCATGGGTAGAAAAACGTATGAATCTATTGGTCGTAAACCGCTTCCTTCACGAACCAATGTGGTGATTTCACATGATACACAATATCCGGTGGCTGAAGGAGTTTTATTGTTTCATTCTTTTTTTGATGCCTTGTTGAATTTACAAAATGAAGAGCAAGTTTTTGTGATTGGGGGAGCTCAATTGTATGATTTGGCATGGCCGTTATGCAACCGCTTGTATCGTACTTTGGTCCATACCTCTCCCATTGCTGATACCTATTTTTATCATCAGCCGGATGAACATTGGAGATTGATTTTTGAAGAACATCATGAGAAGGATGATAAACATGCATTTGCTTTTACCTTTCAGATTTTTGATAAAAAATAGACATAAAAGTCATCACTTACATTTTTTATCTTCTCTTTTATTCTACACGGGTCAATGCCCAATGCCTTCAGGTAAATTATACCGATATTCTACAGGCTCAATATATACCGGACAATTTAAAAACATGAGTGAATATAGAACCGGTGAGATGATTTGAAGCAACGGAGACCTGTATTCGGGAGAATAGAAGAATGGTATGATGCATGGAAAAGAAACATAAACCTGAGCTTCAGGAAATTATTACAAAGGAGAATTTAAAAATGGTAAAAAAAGTGGATATGGAGAACATCATTGGATAAATGGCGATGTATATGTAGGACATTATTCTGATGATTTATCACAAATTATGCAATAGAAAACCGGATATAATGCCAAGTAATTTTGATTTCTGTATTAAAGCCGATTCTATGAAGTAAAAACCTGGGTTCAACAAGCTATTTTACTTCAATTGCATTAAACCGGGTTGAAGATGTTTTTTAATTGGCTTATTGATCTGTGTTCTCTGTGGTGAAAAATTTAACCACAAAGAACACAGAGATACACAGAGAACACAAAGAAAATGAAAGTAAAAACACACAGTATTCCTTTGTGTTCTCTGTGGTTATTTAGTTAATCCTTAACAACTAATTTTTTGTATAGAAAAAAATAAAAAAGGGATT